>DATCOK010000438.1:0-3957 GCA_036564765.1 Candidatus Acidiferrum sp.
AGCGTTGCGTGCGCGACAAGTTTCCGCCGGTCTCACGGGCGTCCTGAAACTCCTCCCGCAAACCGCCATGGAGCAACTGGCCACCCGCTTCAACCGCTGCAGCCAGCGCCAGGACGCCGAACACATCGCCGAACTCGCTGCCGAGCTTGGCCAGGATGGCTTGCAATATCTCCGCAGCACGCTTCGCGGTGGCCCCTTGACGGAAGCGGTGGAAATGGCTGGCTTGCTCACCAAACTGGACGCGCCCGCGGTGCAGGCCGCGCTGCCCGGTCGCATCCGCGATTTTACCCGTAACGCGCAGGATCGCATGGTGCGCCAAATCTCTTCGAGCGGCGCGCTGGGCCGCTGCCGCGTGCTGCTGGATATTCTCGACTACGTCGATCCGCTGGTGATGCCGCTGGTTATCGACGAAATCGGCGTCACCGCCAATCACGACGCTCTTGGCCGCCTGCTCGCGATCGCCGACGGCGACTTGCCCATCGGCTCAGGGCAGTATTTGCGCGTCAAGGCTCTCGAAGCGCTGGGCCGCATCCACGCTCCTGAATCCATTGCCGCGCTCAAGCGCGTGGCCAGCGCGAGAAAAACACTAGGCTGGGTTCATTCGCAGGAGTTGCGCATCGCCGCGCTGCAAGCCCTCGAGAAACTGGACCTTGCCTGGGCTCAGGATTTCCTGCCCAGGAGCGGCATCGAAAACGAAGATCTGACGCTCGCACCGCTCACCTTGGTGCCCAACTCCAGATTTGTGCGCCAGCGCCGCCACACTCGCGTGCGCCTGCGTAAACCCTTGAGCGCCGTCAGCACCAACCTCAAGGAAAACTGCCGCCTCGAAATCAAAACCGCCAGCCTCACCGGCGGCGTAGCCGCTATCGACCGCCATCTCGCGCCCGGCACGCAGGTGCAGCTCAAGTTGCAATTGGGCATGCGCAGCCTGCAGGCCACCGCGCTGATGCGCGACTATCGCGCGCAAGACATGGCCTTCGAAATCGTGGACATGAATCTCGACGAGCGCACCAAGTACCGCCGCCTGCTCGCCGGCAAACTCACTCGGGTTGCCCCCGCCACCGAAGAAGACAGCGCCACCGCGGGCGCGCTGCCCGTCACCACCATTCATCGATAAAACTGCTCATCGCTATCGCAAAAAATCGCCGCCATAATTTTTCCGCCATGTCACTATTCGGGCCAACGGCGTTACTAGTCGTACGAACAGGTTTTCTTCTGCCCCGCGGAACAGTAGAATTTAGCGGTCACACTTTGTAATCTGAAACCGCAGGTTCGACTCCCGCACCCTGTCGTTCTGACCTGGATCCGAGGCCCCTATGCCCACCGCCATTGCCGATCGTCGCAGCCAGCGAATTTCGCTGGATGTTCCGCTGGTCGTTAGAGGCAGCATCGACGGTAGAACTTTTCGCGAAGAGACTTTTACCTTGAGCGCCAGCGCCCACGGCGTTTTATTGACGCTCAGGACCAAAGTGGCGGTTGGGCAGAAGGTCGTGCTTTCGAACAAGAAGAATTGGGATGAGTGCGAAGGCCAGATTGCTTACATCGGAGCTCCGCACGCCGGTTTGACCCGCGTCGGTATTGAGTTTAATCGGCCCGCGCCGGATTTCTGGTCGCTGGTGAAGCCACCCGCGGACTGGTCGCGCATCAACTCACGTTAAGCGCGCATCAACTTGACGTTGCCTTAAATTTCCTCCGATATCTCGGAATCCGTTCCCGCTAGATCGATGCGCATGGTTCTTTTCTCTGCCTTTCCGCCAAAATAAAACTGCAGCCCGCCATACACATGGCCACGAACAGACTGGTCCACTCATCGGCGTTGTGCGGCTTGGCAAAAACGCGCGGCGCATGCAGCAGAATCACCCACAAGAGAAACATCACTCCCAGCCCGATACCCGCGCTACGCGCCAATATTCCCGTGGCCATCGCCAGTCCGGCCGCCACCATCGCCGTTCCCGTGAGATAGGCCAGAAACAGGTGCGCTGGCATCCACGCAGGAATCAAAAAGGCGATAAACGGTGCGTACATGAAATGCTGCGCGCCGAAGACCACCATGGAAAACGCGAACAGGTACAAACCGATTTTCGCAAGCAGCGCGATTGCCGAATTCCACGAGGCGCTCCACGCGTCGGCCGGCAACAGCGCCGCCAGCACCCACGCCGCGCCGCCAATTGCCAGCGGTTCGAACGCTCGCGTGCGCGCCGTGCCGTCGTGAATAATCGCCGAGAATTTCTGAGCCTGCAACGCCACCACGCATAACAAGAAAAATCCACCGAGTATCGTGGCTGAGAAGCGCGCCTGCACGCCGGCTAAAATGCTCAGCCCGGTTGCCACCAGAAACGCGCCGGTAAAGTAGACCGCCGGAGCCCCACCGGGCGCCCACGGCGGCACCGGCGGAAGTCCGCCGGCAAAATGCCCGTTGGCAAGATATTGCGCGCCGAACACGATCATCGGAATGCCGAAAAGCACGCGGCCAAGCAGTCGCAAGGGGTTGGTCATTTTTTCGTGAGTGCGATTCAAATTCTCACGTCAATTTATACCGCAGGCTCCGAAAAATTCCTGCAGAATAATCATAGCGTCATCTTTTTGAAGGAGGAGCCGTGAGCGAAGCAGCCAACTCCAAAGCCGAAGCCCTGCGCGCCATGCACAACGCCCCACCCATCCTGGTTTTGCCCAACGCCTGGGACGCTGTAAGCGCGCGGCTCTTCGTGCAGGCCGGCGCGCGCGCCGTGGCCACCACCAGCGCGGGCATCGCATTTTCCATGGGCTATGCCGACGGCCAGAACATTCCGCGCGATTGCATGCTGCAAGTCATCAGCCGCATCGCCCGAGCCGTCCAAGCGCCGGTCACCGCCGACATTGAGAGCGGCTACGCCATCTCCGCCAAGGAGCTGGGCGAAACGATCCGCCTGGTCATTGCTGCCGGAGCCGTCGGCGGTAATCTTGAAGACGTCACGGGTGATCCCGCGCATCCGCTCTTCGACCTCCAACAGCAACTCGATCGCATTCGCGCCGTCCGGGAAGCCGCCGCCCGAGCAAAAGTAAGCTTCGTGCTCAACGCCCGCACCGATGTCTATCTCGCCAAAGTTGGCGATCCCGCCGGCCGCTTTGCGGAATCAGTGCGCCGCCTGAACGCCTTTCGCGAAGCCGGCGCAGACTGCCTGTTCGCGCCTGGCGTCACCGACCTGCAGACCATCACCGATCTGGCGCGCAATGTTTCCGGCCCCCTCAATGTGCTAGCCGGTGCCGGTACGCCGCCAGTGGCAGACTTGCAGCGCATCGGCGTAGCGCGTCTCAGTGTCGGCTCCGCGCTGATGCGCGCCACACTAGCCACTGCCCGCGATGCCGCCACCGAATTGCTGCAACATGGCACCTACAGCAGCTTTCTCACCCGCACCATTCCCTTCGATGAACTGAACGCCTTGATGAAGCCGGCAGGGAAGTAGTTTGTAGAAAATTATCGACGCCCAGTCAATTCTCGCGTGGCTCGAACGTCACTCGTAACGCAGCGCCACCATCGGATCTACCAGCGACGCGCGCCGTGCCGGCAAAAACCCCGCGAGCGCCGCAACAACGGCCAACATCACTGCAGCAAACGAAATTGCCACGGGATCCGCTGCGCCCAGCCCAAACATCATGCTGCGCACTAAATATGTGCCGCCGATCGCAACCGGCACACCAATCAACACACCGACTCCGACCAACGCCAGGGTCTCGCGCAAAACCTGCCGTAAGACGTTCCGCGGCTCAGCTCCTAATGCCAACCGTATGCCAATATCCCGCGTGCGCCGCGCCACCGTGTACGCCATAACGCCGTACAATCCAATGCTGGCCAGCACCAGCGCCAGCACCCCGAAGGCTCCCGCGTGCGCCCTGCCGCCGGCTGAATTCCCAGGGTCTCAAAATAATCGCCAGTCACCAGTCGCACCCGCGCACTCTGCTTCTGCGGGTGTGCCGCCC
>DATCOK010000439.1:0-3013 GCA_036564765.1 Candidatus Acidiferrum sp.
CCCGTGATCTCTACCATTGCTGCCTTCGGTCCGCGACAACCGCTCCGCCAAATGCACCAGCCCACTCTCAAATTCGCCGCCCAGAATCGTCGAAACGCCCAGGCTCCGCAAATATTCCTCGTTCATCGGCGCATACAACCCGTAGCAGCACAGGTACGCATGCGGATTCAGCGCCCTCAAAACAGGTAGCAACTGCGCGGCCAGCCGCGTCGCCGTATGCATCGGCAAATAAATCGCGATGAGCCCCGCATCCTTTACCGCCGCCTCATTCAGCGCCTGCCGCGCCAGATCGAGACACACCACTACGTGTCCGCGTTTACGCAGCCATGCCGCCGGTGACGCCAGCCCAAACGGCTGCCGGCCAAGTTCATATGTTGAAATCAGAACGATTTTTGCTGCTGGTTTCACGCCGCTCTTAGTATAGCCGCCCGCGTCGTAATTCGATTTCGGTTATCATGGAGGGCTAAGCTGACGCGAAAGGACCGGAGAGTATGGCCATTGCCGCAGGAAACTCGTTTGGCACGCGCGACACGCTGCGCGTGGGAGCCCAAAGCTTCGAAATCCATCGCCTGGAAGTGCTCGAGAAAAACCGCGTCGCGGAATTAAGCAAGCTGCCCTTCTCCCTGCGTATCCTGCTCGAAAATCTGCTGCGCTGTGAAGACGGCCGCTTCGTGCACGCTCCGGACATCCAATCGCTCGCCACCTGGCGCCCCGGCGTTGCTGAAAAAGAAATAGCCTTCATGCCTGCGCGCGTCTTGCTGCAGGACTTTACCGGTGTCCCGGCCATCGTCGATCTGGCCACCATGCGCGAAGCCGTGCAACGCATGGGCGGAAATCCCAAGCGCATCAACCCGCTTTTCCCCGCGGAACTGGTGATCGACCACTCCGTGCAGGTGGATAATTTTGGCAGCATCAATGCCTTCGGCCTAAATGCCGAGCTGGAATTCCAGCGCAACGTCGAGCGCTACGCCTTTCTGCGCTGGGGACAAACCGCCTTCCACAATTTCAAAGTCGTTCCGCCGGACACTGGCATCTGCCACCAGGTAAATCTCGAATATCTCGCGCGCGTCGTGTGCGCCATGCCCTCCGGCAATAAATTACAGGCCTATCCCGATTCCGTCGTCGGCACCGACTCGCACACCACCATGATCAACGCGCTAGGCGTTTTCGGCTGGGGCGTCGGCGGCATTGAAGCAGAAGCCGCTATGCTCGGCCAGCCCTCTTCCATGCTGGTGCCCGAAGTGGTGGGCTTCCGACTGCACGGCAAGTTGAGCGAAGGCGCGACTGCCACGGATCTAGTGCTCACCGTCACGGAAATGTTGCGCAAGCGCGGCGTAGTCGGAAAATTCGTGGAGTTTTACGGCTCCGGCCTTTCTTCGCTCAGCATTCCTGACCGCGCCACCATCGCCAACATGGCTCCCGAATACGGCGCGACCATGGGCTTTTTCCCGGTCGACGAAGAAACTCTCGAGTACCTGCGTTTCACCGCGCGTCCCGCCGAACAAATTGCTCTGGTCGAAGCCTATTGCAAAGAGCAGATGCTCTTCCGCACCGACTCCACGCCTGCGCCGGAATTCAACGGCACCCTGGAACTCGATCTCAGTTCTGTTGAGCCCACCGTCGCCGGACCGAAGCGTCCACAGGATCGCGTGTCGCTGCGCAACGCAAAAAGCTCCTTCGCGAAAGTTGTCGAAGGTGGACCTTCCAAGCACGCCGCGGTAAAAAACAACGGCGACTCCTTCGACCTCTCAAGCGGCGCGGTGGTCATCGCCGCCATCACCAGCTGCACCAACACTTCCAACCCGTCCCTGATGCTCGGCGCCGCCCTACTCGCGAAAAAAGCTGTCGAACGCGGACTCACGGTGAAGCCCTGGGTGAAAACCAGCCTCGCGCCCGGTTCGAAAGTGGTGACGGATTATCTTCTCGCCGCGGGCCTGACCCAGTATCTCGACAAATTGAATTTTCATCTGGTCGGTTACGGCTGCACCACCTGCATCGGCAACAGCGGTCCGCTGCCGGAAGCCATCGGCACGGCCATCAAGGACAACAATCTCGTGGCCGTGGCGGTGCTCAGCGGCAACCGCAATTTTGAAGGCCGCATTCATCCCTTGGTGCGCGCAAATTACCTGGCTTCCCCACCGCTGGTGGTCGCCTACGCGCTCGCCGGACGCATGGATCTGGATTTGACCACCGAACCTCTCGGCGCCGATCGCACCGGCCAGCCGGTTTTTCTGCGCGATATCTGGCCTACTCCCCAGGAAATTGAAAAAACCGTCCGCGACGCGGTCAGTTCCGAAATGTACCGCAAACAGTACGCCGAAGTTTTTGAAGGCGACGCCCATTGGAAATCGATGCCGGTGCCGCGGGGCGACATCTACCAGTGGGATCCCAAGTCCACGTACATCAAGCTCGCGCCCTACTTCGACAATATGCCCAAGGAACCGGCCGCCTTAACCGATGTCCACGGAGCGCGCGTCCTCGCCATGCTGGGCGACAGCGTCACCACCGATCATATTTCTCCCGCCGGTTCGATTCCTGTCGACAGCCCCGCTGGAAAATACCTGATTAGCCACGGCGTCAAGCCCCATGAGTTCAACTCTTACGGCGCGCGCCGCGGCAACCATGAAGTCATGATGCGCGGCACCTTCGCCAACATTCGTCTCCGCAACCAACTGGCACCGGGCACCGAAGGCGGCTGGACATTATTTCTGGATGGCGCTTCCAGCAAGGCAGAAGGTGCCGGCGAAAAAATGTCCATCTATGACGCCGCAGTCCGTTACCGCGAGGCAGGCGTGCCGCTGGTCGTCCTGGCCGGGAAAGAATACGGCTCCGGCTCCTCCCGCGACTGGGCCGCAAAAGGCACGCGCCTGCTCGGCGTGCGCGTAGTGATCGCGGAAAGCTACGAGCGCATTCACCGCAGCAACCTGGTTGGCATGGGCGTCTTGCCGCTGGAATTCAAGCCGGGAGAAACGCGGGAATCGCTAGGCCTAACCGGGCACGAGGTATTCGATAT
>DATCOK010000440.1:0-2285 GCA_036564765.1 Candidatus Acidiferrum sp.
GCTGAAGTTGTGCTGAGGGTGGGGATTACGGCTTGGTTCGGGGGCTCAGGGCGCTTTTCGAGACGAAACTGCGGGAATGTGCGCTCGAAAGGCAGCTAACGTCGCAGCGAACCTCCGCGAAACTTACAAGCTCACGTCTAACTGTTGAGACCTATAATGTTCGGCAAGCGGTACCCGCTGTGACCCGAAGTCTGCAGATTGGCGACTGGATTCTTACGCCCGAGCTGAATCGGCTCGCCCACGGCGCGGAGACTGTGCGCGTTGAGCCGAAGATGACGCAGGTGCTGTTGACGCTGGCGGCCGACCCGGGGGCGGTGGCCTCCAAGGATGAACTGCTACGCAAGGTCTGGCCTGACACGTTCGTTACGGAAGAAGTGCTGACGCGGTCCGTTTCCGAATTGCGCAAGATTTTCAAAGACAATTCCAAAGCCCCGAAATACATCGAAACGATTCCGAAAGTTGGATACCGGCTACTGGTTCCGGTCGTCGCGCTTGAGGGAGGCGTCCCTGCGGCTGTGCCGGTGGCGACCGGTTCGAGAAATTCTCGACGAATCGCGGCGGCGGGCGTTGTGGTGGCTGCGGTCGTTGTGATGGCTATTTATCTGCAGCACGCGCACCGGGCACGCGCGGCTCAGCCACGGATTTTGTCGCTGGCGGTCATGCCTCTTGCGAATCTTTCGGGGGATCCGGGGCAGGATTATTTTGCGGACTCGCTTACCGATGAACTGACCACCACGCTGGCAAAAATCGGGGAGTTGCGCGTGGCGTCGCGGGCGTCGGCCATGCAATACAAAAATACGCGCAAGTCCACGCCGGAGATTGCGCGCGAATTGGGAGTGGATGCGGTGGTGGAAGGCACGGTGGTGCATTCCGGCGAGCGCGTGCGCATCACCGCGCAGCTGATCAATGCGGCCACCGATCGACATTTATGGGCGGAGACCTACGAGCGGGACCTGCGGGACATTCTCGCGCTGCAGAATGACCTGGCGGGCAATATCGCGCGACATATCGAAATCACCCTGACACCCGATGAGAAAAAGCGCCTGGCGCATTCACCGGCGGTGGATTCGCGGGCCTACCAGTTGTATCTGCAGGGCCGCTATTTCTGGAAGAAGCGTACGGAGTATGAAAAAGCCATTGATGCTTTCCAGCGGTCGGTGGAAAGCGATGCTTCGTTTGCGCCGGCCTACAGCGGGCTAGCCGATTCTTATCTGACAAAATTTATCAACGGCGGGAAAGCTGAGGAGTGCATCCCGCGGGCCAAGGCGGCGGTCGCGAAGGCACTGGAGCTGGATCCGGCGTCGGATGAGGCGCATGTCTCCGCGGCGATGATCGACTCGATGTACGACTGGGACTGGGTTACCGCAGAGAACGAGTACAAGAAAGCGATCGAGTTGAATCCCAATTCTGCGTCGGCGCACCAGCACTATGCGCTGTTCCTGGCGCTGCGGCGGCGTCCGGCCGAAGCGAAATTCGAGGCCTTACGGGCGCAGGAACTGGATCCGGTGTCTTCGGCGGTGTGGAATTTTTCGGCGCGGGTGTTTTATTACGGCCGCGATAATCCGGCGGCGGAGAGCGCGGCGCGACGGTCGCTGGAACTGGACCCGGACTACGCGGTGGCGCACTCAATTCTCACGTCGATCTGTCTGAAGACCGGCAAGATTCCAGAGGCGTTCACGCATCTTGAAACCAATCTGCGGCTGTGGGGGGATCCGCCTCAGGATATCGAGCGCTTGCGCCGGAGTTATGCGTCGGAAGGCATGCGCGGAGTGTGGAAAGAGGAACTTCGGCAAGGATTGCAGTTATGCAAAACGAGCGAGTGCGTTCCCGACGATGTCGCTACGGACTACGCGTGGCTCGGAAGGAATAAAGAGTCGCTGGAGTGGTGGAAACGCGCGGTGGACGCTAAATCTCCGTGGGTGCTGGATCTGGCGGTGAATCCGGCGATGGATGGTTTGCGCGGCGAGAGGGAATACCAGGTTATTGCCGAGCGCGTGGGGTTTCCGGAATAGATTGAGGAGTTGTGCCGTGGCGGATTGAGGATCGAAGTTCTATTTGAATTACCAAAGCCCCACACAAAACCGTCGGGTGGGGCATCCGGCGCTCATTGTCGCTAACTACTATCGGTTTTGGTTGTCGCCGTTGACTGGCGGGCGGTGGAAGGTGAAGGGTTCGGAGAGAGTGAATTCGACGCGGGAGTTGGGTTTGATTTCGACTTTAGCGGCGGAGAAGGCGGCGATCACCGGCTCGGCTACGGCTCCAGCGGGGCCGGCTGGGGTAGTTGC
>DATCOK010000441.1:0-3489 GCA_036564765.1 Candidatus Acidiferrum sp.
GAGCCGCAATCGCCCGAAGCCTTGCGCCAACGCGCCCTGCAGATTGTCGCCGACCAGGGCCTGCCCTACGCCTATCGCGTCGACACCCTGGGGCCCGGCAACACCCCACGCTTGCTCTATCGCGTTTACGCCAAAGACGGCCACGAAGAGCTGGTCCGCGGCGCGGTTTTCAGCGAACTCGATGTGCGCGCCATGCGCAGCGATTTAATCGCCGCGGGCAACGATCCGCTGATCAGCAACCGCTCCGGCGGCGCGCCCGCCACCATCATCACTCCCTCGTTGCTCTTCGGTGAACTCGAAGTGAAACGCGCCGACACCAGCAAAGATAAGTTGCCAGAATATCCGGCGCCACCGCTTGCTTCCGCGCCCGGCGATGGGAAAACCAAATCCTTGACCGGCCGCGACTAGAGAAAGAGAAATTTTGACCATGACGTTGCGCGAGAGATTCGAATGGGTTACCCGGATGGCGCTCCTGGTGTTCATACTCGCGTCCGCGGCCTTCCTTAGTGCGATCACCGCCATGCGCATCGCCATTCACGGCCGCGAAGTCACCATGCCGAATCTCGTCGGCACCAGCGTCAGCGAATCCAGCAAAACACTCCGTTCGAAAGGCCTGGTGCTGCGCGTGGCCGACCGCGTCTACAGCGACCTGCCCGCCAACATGGTGGTGCGCCAGACGCCGCCGCCTGGTCTGCTCATGAAAGTTTCCCAGCAGGCCCACGTGGTCTTGAGCCTCGGCCAGCGCCAGCTCACCATTCCGCGCCTCGAAGGCACCACCCTGCGAATTTCCCGTATTGAAATGTTGCGCAACGGTTTGCAGATCGGCGAAGTTTCCAATCTCACCATGCCCGACAAACCCGCCGACACCGTCGTGCTCCAGAATCCCAAGCCCGGCATCGGCGCAGCCACCCCCCGCGTGGACGTCCTCGTCTCCGAGGGCGATCGCGAAAAGGCTTACGTCATGCCCCACCTCGTGGGACTCAACGAAACCGAAGCGCAGCATCGCCTCGACACCGCCAGCCTCCGCCGCAAAGTAAACCTCGTCTCCGCTCCGCAATGGCCCCACGGCGCCGTCATCGATCAATCCCCCGCCGGCGGCTCCCGCATCTCCGCAAACACACCCGTCGAACTCACCGTAGCGATGTAGCTCAGCCCGTCCGACGAGGTCGCTCTGACATAAAAGAATTCAGCGTGAAGTTATCGTTGCTTCAGTTCACCAATCCGTTTGCTGTAGAGGTCCGTTAGGCAGTCCACCCACCACTTATAGATGGTGCATGCCTTTTCACGCTGCGCCACCCATTCGCGTTGTTGGTCTTGAAGTTCTAGCTTTTTGTCCTTCGGGAGTCGTTGCAACGTGGCGCGGTAAGCGCGCCCTAGTTGGACATCCAGCGCCGCCACGCTTGGCGAATAGCACATTGCGCGATCCAATTCCTTGGTAGCTTTGCCGCAGTCGTAGCTGGTTCGAAACGGGCCCTCGGCCTTCATGTGGTCGACTACGAAATTCCGGCCGTCCCACTCGTACCAGACGATGAGCGGGTCTTTGCGGTCGGAAGAATCCATCCAACGCGCTACCAGTTTGCCGTTTTCTACCGCGAGCCCGTAGTTCGGATTGCCAAAGACCGGAAGCGTCGAGGCGTTATGGTTAAAGTAAGGCTCCCCGGCGTCGTGAAAAGGAAGCTCGACGACTTTGCCGTTCGCGTCACGCTTGTACACCGCATGAATGTCCGGCCCCGCAGTCCCCGTCATGCACGTAGACGCCACGACGACGGCGTCCTCTTGTCCGTCGCCGGTTAAGTCGTGGTATTCGAGGTGGTCGATGTGTGAATTTGATCCAGGCTCTCGCACTCATCTACATCGGACCCGCCGTTGATGACGCTTTTAATCTCGGTTTCGGTGATTTTCTTGGCCGGCTGCGGCTGTTGGGCATTCCACGAGTTCCCATACCCGCCAAACAATAGGGTAATGAGGCCCAGCACCGTGATCCCCAGTTGCATACTCTTCTCCCCGAAAGATCTCGCGGCGTATTATTTCTTTTGGGTTCGACGAAACCACGTAGTCTGATCTATGAGTTACCCGCTAGCACTTCACTGGATTGCATAGAGATTCCCGTCCGTACTCCCAAAATAAATACTGTCGCCCGCCACTACTGGCGAAGACAGAATCGCACCCGTGGCAAAAAGTTTGTTCACGCCCATGACCATATTCTCGTAGAAATTTTCTGTAAACACCGCTTCATAGTTCGTGGTGCCGTCCGGTTTCGACAGGCCCGCCAAATTTTCCCGCGAGCCGTCCGTCGCGAACGTCCACGCCACCTTCGCCGTCTTCAGATCCACCGCCGTCAACACCCCGTTGTGGCTGCCAAAATAAACCATATCGCCCGCCACCGCTGGCGAAGAAAAAATCGGCCAGGTAAATTTCAACGAAAGCGCGGGATCCCCGCCGCCCTTAGCGTCAAATCCATAGAATAATTTCGTGTCCGACGTTCCGAAGTACACCCGCCCGTCATAGACGGCGGGCGAAGTAATGACCCACGAACCTTTGTTGTTGAAAGCCCATTTCTTCTGCCCGGTGGCCGCATCCAGCACGTAAAAATTCGAATCGCGACAGCCGAAATAAATCAGCCCGTCGGCTACCGCCGCGGACGACTGGATTCCGATCTGGTTGTGCGTGTCGGGATCCTCTCCCGTCTTAAAGCGCCACTTCTCTTTTCCGCTGCTGGCGTCAATCGCATAAAAATACGTATCCCAACTCCCCACATAGACGGTGCCACTCGAAACCGCCGGCGATGCATGCACTACGTCGCCGGTCTGGAATTTCCATTTCACTTTCCCCGTGGCGGCATCCAGCGCATAAACATTCGCGTCCCCACTGCCGAAAAACACCGAGTCTCCCACCACTGCCGGCGACGAAAGATAGAAGTCGAACGGGTCCGGCATCAGCTCCGCTGCGGGAAGCGAACCGTGAATATGCCGAGCGGTGTAACGATGCTCGCCGCCGGTCTTGAATTTCCATCTCAACGTTCCGTCCCCGGTGTTGACGGCGTAGAAGTTTCCGTCATAGCTCAAAAAAAACACCGTTCCTTGCGCCACCGCCGGCGAAGAAACTACCCGCGCCTCCGTCGCGAATTTCCACTTCTGTTCCCCGGACGCCAGGTCCACCGCATAAAGACTTCCGTCGGTGCTGCCCACATACGCAGTGCCCGCCTCGATCGCCGGAGACGAGATCACCATCCCGTGCGTCTTGAATTTCCATTTCAATTTGTGAAATTGCGGCGCCCCTGCGCCCTTATATACCCCGGTGTGCTCAGGATCCCCCCGAAACATCACTGGGGCAGACGCCGGCGCGGCGGATTGGCCGAACGCAGAGAGCGGCAACAGCAAAGCGAGGACCAATAAGTTTGATTTCATGAGTGGTGTTAGACGCGGCTAGGACACAAAGGTTAATTTCAGTCCACTCCCGAGGCAACCCCACCCTTCCCCAGCGGTTCAC
>DATCOK010000442.1:0-2913 GCA_036564765.1 Candidatus Acidiferrum sp.
ATGCACAATCGCCACCGGCCGGTCTTCCCCGGCCCAGACAACATTCACGATCGGTGAACTGAACCCCGCCGCTACCAATACCAACGCCAACACCCATCGCCGCATGGTCATCAAGTCCACCCTTCCAGCAGATTTTTGTGCGAAGTAAAACAGTAGACGCAGCATTCCCACGACCTTGCCTCCGCTGCGTCGTAGGAAGCGGAGTTGCGCGTACTACGAGGGGAACATGGTAGGTTGCCGGCTCCAGCCAAGTCAACGAAGCGGCGTACGCTCCTGGGGTTTTCCTTAGTGCAGCAATTCAGCGGTGCTCAGTACGAAACTCAACGGCACGGTGCCCGATATCGTCGCGCGCCTTCCGCCGGTGACCACCAGCGTTCCGTCAGTCAGCATGGCAGTGGCCTGCCGGGCTCGGGCTTGCAGCAAATTCGCACCCGCCGCGAACGTCCCACTCGCAGGAGAAAAAACTTCCGTGGTTGCCGTGGACTTCGGGAGCACACCCGCTCGCGTACTTCCGCCGACAAAAATGAGTTGGTCTCCTCCGGCCAGCAGCACCGTTCCGTTGCCGAGCAACGTAGCCGTGTGCGACTGCCGCGCGATGGTCATCATTCCTGTGAGCGCAAAGGTTCCCGCCGTCGGGTCAAACAGTTCCGCAGTCGAATACGTGCTGGTTACTGCATCACCTCCGGCGATCAAAACGTGTCCATCCGGGAGTGCCGTGGCCGTAAAAAGTTCGCGCGCGGAATTCAGGTCCCCGGTGCTCGAAAACGTTCCAGCCGCGGGATCGTAAATTTCCGCCGACTGCAAAACACTGCCGTCGGTGGCCTGTCCGCCGGCCACTAATACCTTGCCGTTCGTGAGCAAGGCCGCCGCATGATTCCCGCGCGTATCGCTCATGCTCCCCGTCGAGGTGAATGTGCCGGTAGCGGGATCAAACAGTTCCGCGCTCATCGTGGTCTGCGTGCTTCCGGTGTCGTGCAATCCTCCGGAGATCAGCACCTTTCCGCTAGCCAAGAGAGTCGCGGTATGCGACGCCCGCTGGATCGTCATGCTGCCCGTGGGCGTGAACTGTTCGGTTACCGGGTCGTATAGCTCCGCCGAAGTCAGCGCCTGCCCGCTCGCGCCGAACCCGCCGGCGATTAGCACGGTACCGTCGCCCAATAACGTCGCGGTGCTTTGCTGTCTCGGGGTCGTCATATCGCCCGCCAAGATAAAGTCTTGTGTGTCTGGGGTTAGTACTTCCGCGGCCGCCACGGTTGTGGTCCCATCGTCGCCGCCCGCCACGAGAACCGTTCCATCATTCAGCAGCGTAGCGGTGTGAAATTCGCGCGCGAACGCCATACTGTTGGTACTGAATTGCGCCGCACTCACGGTTATGGAATTGGAAGCTCCCGTAATACTCGCGGTGGCCGTATCGGTCGCCATGACCGTCTCGCTCGCGGCTGTAAAAAAAGTCACCGGGAACGTTCCAAGACCGCCGATCAGCTTCGCGTCCGTAGGCAACGCCGCTTTCGAGTCGCTGCTGGTGAAATGCACAGTGCCCGTATACGTCGTAGCAGTTGCGCCCGACGCGCCAAGCGCGGTAACCCTGACCTGAACCGCCACTCCCGTCGTTGACGCCGCCGGAGCCGTAACCGAAAAATGCGAGGCCACCACCGGCGGAGGCGGATTTTGCATTGGTGACGAGTAACCGCCGCCGCAAGCCTGCAGCAACATCGCTACGGAGCAAGTTAGCAGTAAGAAGACGCGAACCATAGATTCCTCCGATCGAGCAGCGAAGAACCGGATGGGAAAACACGCGAACAGCATTGCATCAAGGAATGGAAGGCCTGCGCGTGAATACCATTTCTTTTTGTAATGAGTCAAGAAACAGATTTACCGCAGCGCAACCGCCATTATGGGGATCTGTCCGCCTTGCTTCGGCTTCGTAGGGACCGGCGAAGATACACCCTTCATGTCGGAAGTAGCTCTTGCGCCGCTTCAGATTCAAAAACGGACATGTGAATCGCTACGCGTTCCGGTCCCACTTACCACCTGTCACGCCCAACTACTGAACGGCGACTTTGGTGACAAACGTAATTGCGGAACGCAGCCAATTCAACGCGGCTATAATGTTCGAGGCTGATCGGCGATATGCTCAAGCTCACCTGCATCGCGGCTATTTTTGTTTCCGTATTGGTTTCGACCGCCGCTGGCCAGAATCATCCACCCACGCGCAGCGAAAAACTCGGCGTGGTGCATTTCGAAACCTCCTGCAACCAACCAGCCCAAAAGGAATTCGGCCGCGCGGTAGCTTTGCTCCACTCCTTTCAATTCCGTAACGCCATAGATGGATTCCATGCCGCATTGCGGCAAGACCAGGAGTGCGGCATCGCGTATTGGGGAATCGCGCTCAGTGATTGGAGCAATCCTTTCGCGCCAGGCAAGAAAGATCAGGCCCAGCTGCAGGCAGGTCTGGAAAACTCCGAACGCGGTACGACCGTGGGCGCAAAGACCGAGCGCGAACGCGCGTATATCTCGGCCGTCAAGACGTTGTACATCGCTTTTGACACCGTTCCGCAACAACAGCGCTTGATCGCTTACCGCGACGCCATGCAGAATGTCGCCGCCAAATACCCGCAAGACCACGAAGCCCAAATTTTTTACGCCTTAGCGCTCGCCGAATCCGAAGACCCTTCCGACAAAAGCTACGCGGGCCGTTTGAAGGCCGGGACAATTCTGGAAAACCTGTTCGAACTGGAACCATCGCATCCGGGTCTGGCCCATTACATCATTCACACCTACGACGTGCCGGCCCTGGCGCCGCGTGCGCTCGCCGCCGCGCGGCGTTACTCGGAGATCGCGCCAGATGCACCGCACGCCCTGCACATGCCATCGCACACCTTCACGCGCACGGGTCACTGGCAAGAGTCCATC
>DATCOK010000443.1:0-3259 GCA_036564765.1 Candidatus Acidiferrum sp.
CGCTGCCCAAGCCTGCCAAAGGACACACGCGCGAAGCGGTCGCCTCGGCATCGGATCTTTTGCTGGTTCTCGGCGGTGACGGCACACTGCTCGCCGCCGCGCGCGTCGCCGCTCTGAAGGGCATTCCAATTCTGCCCATCAACATGGGTAGCCTCGGTTTTCTCACCAGCTTCATGCTCGAAGAACTCTATCCGGCGCTCGAGGACATCTTGGCCGGGCGCTTGACCATCAGCGAGCGCGTCATGCTCCACGTGGAACTGCACCGGGCCGGTAAATCGTTTGACAAGCAAAGCGTACTGAACGAAGTAGTGGTCAACAAAGGTGCGCTCGCGCGCATGATTGAAGTGGAACTGCTGATCGACGATGTTTTCGTCTGCCGTTACCGCGCCGACGGTTTGATCGTGGCTTCGCCAACCGGTTCCACCGCTTATTCCCTTTCCGCCGGAGGACCGATCGTCCATCCTTCCGTCGAGTCCTTCATCATTACCCCGATTTGTCCGCACACCCTCAGCGACCGTCCGGTCGTCGTGCGCGATACTTCGATTGTCGAAATGAAGTTGTCTGCTGGGACCGAATCGGTTTATCTGACGCTCGACGGGCAAAAAGGCATTCCGATGCAGCAAACCGATCGCGTGCGCATCTCCCGCGCGGACAGACTTCTGAAACTCATTCAGACGCCCAACAAGTCGTATTTTGAAATTTTGCGAAACAAACTGAAGTGGGGAGAAGCGTAGACTGAGATTATCTCGTTTTGAAAACCTGGCCTAGAACATCCGTGCTGAGCAAATCCGCGTTGGTCTCGCGCCGGCGAATCAGCGACGTTTTCCTTCCATCGATCATCACTTCCGCGGCCCGACACCTGCCGTTGTAGTTCGACGCCAGCGACATTCCATAAGCGCCCGCCGCCCAGATCGCCAGCACTTCGCCAGGCTGCACTGCGCCCAGCGGCCAATCGCGCAAAAAGCAATCGCCCGTCTCGCACACCGGGCCCACCACGTCCACGCGTTCACGCTTGAGATTCATTTCGGAAACGTTGCTCGTCACCCGCGTAACAGGATGCACCGCGCCATACAACGACGGCCGTAGCAAATCGTTCATGCCCGCATCCACCACCACAAACGCTTTCTTACGATTGTGTTTGGTGTACAACACGCGCGTGAGCACTACCCCCGACGGCGCAATAATCGTGCGCCCCGGCTCAAGCAAAAGATGCAGCCCCAGCGACTTCACCATCTTGGCCACCATGCGCGCATATTCCACGCGCGGCGGAACTTTTTCCGTGGTGTAGCGCACTCCCAATCCGCCGCCGAAATCGACGTAGCGCAGATCGATTCCCTTCGCCTGCAGTTCACGCACAAAACTCACCATGCGCCGCAGCGCTTGCTGAAACGGCTTAGTCCTGACAATCTGCGAACCGATGTGCGCGCTGATGCCCTGCCAGCGAATCCATTTCGAATCGCGATGCGCCACATACAGCCGCCGCGCTTCCGTCCAATCCAAGCCAAACTTGTGTTCGTGAAGGCCAGTGGCGATGTGCGGATGCCCGCCAGCCAGCACGTCGGGGTTCACGCGAATCGAAAGCGCCGGAGGATTGCCGCCTTTCCCCACGTGGCGAGCAGCCTCTTCCAGCAAAACGTCCATCTCCGCTTCGGACTCCACGTTGAACAGCAAAATCCCGCGGGCCCGACTGTGCCTCTTCCCGGAATATCGCAGCGCGGCGCGAATCTCTTCGCGCGTCTTGCCCACGCCGGAAAAAACTATGCGGTCGCCGCGCACCCCGATGCGTCCGAGATGCTCCAACTCTCCGCCCGACACAATGTCGAATCCACTGCCCAGCTTGCCCAGATGTTTGAGAATCGACAGATTGCCGTTAGCCTTCATCGCGAAGCACAGCGTATGCGGCACGCCGGAAAGACCGCGATCCAGTTCGTGAAATGCCTCGGTCATCGCCGCGCGACTGTAGAGGTACAGCGGGGTCCCAAAGCGTTTCGCCGCGTCCGTGAGGGACACCTCTTCGCATAAAACTTCTTGCGCGCCATGCGACGCACCTTTACCGCGCCGCCATGCAAAATGCGGCGTAAACGTCGTGGGATCCACAAACTGTAGTTTGGAGTTCTTTACAGCAGCCGTCATCGCACTTTGGCTATCAGCAAGGTGCGGTCATCGGACAGCGGCGCGCTCTGCGTGAACCAATCCACATCGCGCAACACTAGGTCGGCGATCTCCGCGGCTTGCAATTCATGGTGCTGCTCGATCAACTTGCGCAGCCGTTCCGTGCCAAAAAATTGACCCTCATTGTTTGCAGTCTCGGCGATTCCGTCCGAGTGAAATACCAGAATGTTGCCGGGTTCCAGCACGCCGTTCCATTCGTCGTAACTGACTTCTTCAAAAATTCCTAGAGGGAATCCGGTCAGTTCGATTTTTTCGCAACGCCCATCCTTGTATAGCAGCGGCTGCGACTGGCCCGCATTGGCCACGCGCAGTTTACGCTTACCCTTCTGCCACGTCGCAAAGCACGCGGTCATGAAGCGGCCCTCGATGCGTCGCTCACCGATGATGAGATTCATCTGCTTCAAAATATCCGCCGGCTGCAATTTCTGCGGCGCCAGGCTGCGCATAATACCAATGGCCACCGCTCCATAAAGCGCCGCCGCAGTTCCCTTCCCGCTTACGTCGCCCAGCGCAATTCCCAACTGCTGTGGACCGTAGCGCAAAAATTCGTACAGATCGCCGCACACCTCGCGCGCCGACAAATAGCGCGCCGCCATGTCCAGCCCGTAATCTTCGCTGGGCACCGGTTGCAGCAACGCACCCTGAATCCGCTTGGCCGCCAGCAGATCACGTTCGAGCCGCGCCTCATCGCGCGCCAACTTTTCATACAGCCGCGCATTTTCCAGTGACACCGCCAGATTCGCCGCCAGAATCGAAAGCGTCTGCACGTGATCTTCGGTGAAATAATTCAATTGTGGGCTTTCCAGGTCCAGCACTCCGATCACCTGGCCCTTGTGAATCATCGGGATGGCCAGCTCCGAACGCGTCTCCGGATTCACCATCAGGTACCGCGGATCGGCGGAAACATCCGGCACCCGCACCGGCGCTTTCAAAATGGCTGCGGCGCCAACAATCCCTTCGCTGACCGCCACTCGCAATTTTCCTTGAACGTGTTGCCCGTGTTTCACGTCGATGCGGTGGCGAAAAACTTTTTGCTTCTCGTCGTACAGCATCAGGCTCAAAATCTGGTAATCGATCACCCGTTTGA
>DATCOK010000444.1:0-11813 GCA_036564765.1 Candidatus Acidiferrum sp.
GCGCGGGCCCCGCTGCGGGCTCGCGTTCGTTCATCAGCAAGTTACGGGACGGCGACGAAATCGCGCGTCTGATTACGTTTCTGTTCGCCGCTTCGGTGGTACTAATTACGGTTCTACTGGTGTACGAATTGTGGCGCGAATCGTACTTGCCGCGGCATAAGTTCGGGTTTGCATTTTTCCGCACGTCGGTATGGGACCCCGTTTTTGATCATTTCGGAGCCTTGCCGTTTATTTATGGGACGTTAATTACGTCATTGGTGGCGCTGCTGATCGCGGTGCCTTTGGGAATCGGCGCGGCAATTTTTCTGGCGGAATTGGCGCCAGCCCGTGTGTCCGACACGCTGCAATTTCTTATCGATTTGTTGGCGGCGGTGCCCAGTGTGATTTACGGATTGCTCGGCGTGTTTGTGCTGATACCGATGATGCGGCAGTACATTCAGCCGGCACTGAAGAGCACGCTGGGTTTTCTGCCGTTATTCCAGGGGCCAGCGTACGGCGTGGGTTTTCTGACGGCCGGAATCGTTCTGGCCATCATGGTCATTCCGTACATTATTTCGGTATCGCGAGAAGTATTGCTGTCGGTGCCGCGCGATCAGCGGGAAGCGGCGTTGGCTTTGGGCTCAACGCGATGGGAATCGACGTGGAAGGTTGTGCTGCCCTTTGCGCGCACGGGAATTATGGGATCGATTTTCCTGGCGCTGGCCCGTGCGCTCGGCGAAACCATGGCGGTAACCATGGTGATTGGGAATACGCCGACGATTGCGGCTTCCCTTTTCTCCCCCGGCTACACGATCGCGGCGGTGATTGCCAACGAGTTCACGGAAGCAACCGGTGATCTATATCTGCAGTCGCTGATCGAGTTGGGACTGGTTTTGTTTTTGCTGACGTTCCTGTTGAACGGTATGGCGCGGTTGCTCATCGTGTTTACCTCGCAGCGAGGCAGTGGGATGGGGCAGGCATGAGCCACCGGCTGCGCTGGCGCAAATTTGTCAGTCATTTCATGTTGACCATCACCGGGTTGTGCGCGCTGGTCGCGGTTTTTGTGTTGATTTTTATTCTAGGCTACCTCGTGTATCACGGGGGCACGTCGGTCAACTGGGCGTTTTTCACAAAACTGCCGGCACCGGTTGGCGAGGTGGGCGGCGGCATGGCCAACGCGATCGTGGGGAGTGCCAAACTCTTGCTGCTGGCGTGTCTGCTTGGCGTACCGATTGGATTTTTTGGCGCGATCTATTTGGCGGAATTCAGCGACAGCACAACGGTATTTATCGTGCGGTACGCGGCGGATTTATTGAACGGCGTACCGTCGATCGTGATTGGAATTTTTGCCTATAGTCTGGTGGTGTTGCCGTTCAAACATTTCTCGACGCTGGCGGGCGGGTTCGCGCTGGGATTGATGATGATTCCCATTACGCTGCGCAGCACTGAGGAGTTTTTGCGAGCGGTGCCGCGTACTTTGCGCGAAGGCGCGATGGCGCTGGGCGCGAGCAAATGGAGAACGATCTCCTCCGTGGTGGTTCCGGCGGCTTACCGCGGCATTCTAACGGCGATATTGTTGTCCTTTGCGCGGGTCGCAGGCGAAACGGCGCCGTTGCTGTTCACGGCCTTCGGCAACCGTTTTTGGAGTTCGGGATGGAACCAGCCGACCGCTTCGTTGCCGGTGATGATCTTCACCTACGCGATTGCGCCGTATGACGACTGGCACCGGCAAGCATGGGCCGCGGGGCTGGTCTTGCTCGGATTGATTCTGGTTATCAATATCGTGGCACGAGTAATTCTTTCCAGAGGGTCGGCAGTTCCGAGGACTTAATATGCACGCATCCGTGAGGCCGGCATTGTCCGTCAACATCAAGCCACCTGTAGCGAATTTGCCAAACCGCGAAGCGCAAGCGCCGCTGGATATGCGCATGGTCATTTCGAAGGTCAACTTCTTCTATGGTCCGAAGCAGGTGCTGTTCGACATCAGCATGAATATTGCGGCGAACAAAGTGACTTCGCTGATCGGGCCGTCGGGTTGCGGAAAGTCGACGCTGCTGCGCACCTTGAATCGCATGCACGAAACAGTGCGGGCCGCGCGCCTGGAAGGCGAAATCCTCATCGACAAGCAAGATATTTTTGCGCAAGACGTAACCGCGCTGCGCCGGCGGGTGGGGATGGTGTTTCAACGGCCCAATCCTTTTCCAAAATCGATTTTTGAAAATGTGGCGTATGGGCTGCGCATCAATGGAACGAAGCTGTCCATTGCCGACGCGGTGGAAAAGAGTCTGCGTCATGCGGCGCTCTGGGAAGAAGTGAAAGATCAGTTGCACAAATCAGCGTACGAACTTTCCGGTGGGCAGCAACAGCGCTTGTGTATTGCGCGCGCGCTAGCGGTTGAGCCGGAAGTGTTGCTGCTGGACGAGCCGTGCTCGGCGCTAGACCCGATCAGCACAGCGAAGATTGAAGAGTTACTGGTGGAGTTGAAAGATTTGTGCACCATCGTGATCGTGACGCACAACATGCAGCAGGCAGCGCGCGTCAGCGACTTCACAGCGTTTCTATTGACGGGACAGCTGGTCGAGTTCAGTCCCACGCCGCATCTCTTCACTACGCCCAGCGATGCGCGCACGGAAGCGTACATTACCGGACGATTTGGCTGAGATCCGCGAAATGTTCAATCGATTTTAGCTTCGACCGAGGAAACGTATGGAACGCCATTTCGAACGGGACTTGAACGATTTGAAGGAGCGGCTGCTGTGGATGGGGAGCCTGGCCGAGCGAGCCGTGCATCAGGCGGTGCATTCGGTGCTGGATGCCGACGAGCAACTCGCCAACCGCGTGCTGGCGGAAGAAGACGCCATCAACGAATTGCAGCTGGAAGTGGACGATCGCGTCGTGCAATTGCTGGCATTGCACCAGTTGATGGCCGTGGACTTGCGGTTCGTGCTGGCGATTTCGCGCATCAACAATGACCTGGAGCGCATCGGCGACCAGGCTGTAAACATCGCGCAGGGCTCGCTGCGGATTTTGCGCCATCCGCGCGTGAAGCCGTATGTGGATCTGCCGCGCATGAGCGAGCTGGTGGAAGAGATGATGCGCAATTCCCTGAACGCGGTAGTGCGCCGCGACGTGGAGCTGGCGCAAAAGGTGCTGGCCAGCGACGATCAGGTGGACAATTATCGCGATCAGATTTTTCGCGAGCTGCTGACGTACATGATGGGCGATTCCAGCGTGGTGTTTCCGGCATTCGAATTGATTCTGGTGGCCAAAAACCTGGAGCGCATCGGCGATCACGCTACGAACATCGCGGAAGACGTCATCTACATTGTGCAGGGGCAGGACGTGCGGCATCCGACGGTGGATCGCCGGTAAACGTGACCGCCTAAAGTCGCTGCGGTTCAGCCTGGACAAACAGTAGAACCAAAATACTGAGGATGGTCAGCGCTCCGCCAAGGGTGCGGTCCGTTGTACGTACGAACTGCACTACGACGTGGGACGAGCCCGCGGCGAGAGGCAGCACCATTTGGTTGGTTTCGCCGGTTGGTTGCAACGGAGCGACGACCTGGTCATTTACTTGCACCCGCCACGCTGGATAATTCAATAGGCGGAGCGACAGGCGCACTGGCTCGCGCGAATCGATACGCAGTTCTTTCGTTTCTGCATCCCAAATTTCGACGTGAATTTTAGCGTCCCGCGCCGCTGCGTTTCCGCGTAGCCGCAAAAGCGTTACGCGCGGTGATTTTTCTGGGAGACTCGAATGGTCGTCACCAGCGGGGTCATATTCGTCGACGCCTTCAAAGCCTTCGTCTTTTTGTTGGGCTTCGAGGAGGGTGGGGACGTCTTCGGAGTCCCACCAGGTGTGCTGCACCATGTACGCCGCTGTGCCGGCAAGAATCACGATGATGAGCGACGTAACGGCGGCGGCTTCATACCAGCGAAAACGCTTTTGCGTTGCGCCAGCGGCCAAGAAGCAAGCGAACGGAATGGCCAGGATGGACATCCATCGCCAGGGAAATTGCACAAAGCGCAACTTGGGCAGTAGCTGCCAAAAAACCAGACTGAAGCGAAGCATCAGAAATGTTGAAAGCGCCGAAAGAACGATTAAAGCGTTGCGCAGTGGGGCTTTGATCGGAGCATTGGGTCGCTTTCGATTGCCCACGTAACTGATTGCGGAAAAAAACGCGGTCAGCAGAACCATTAGCAGGGCGGAATCCGAAGCAATGCGATTGAAGGCGTTGTGTTCTTCGTCGGCGATGGTGGTGTACAAGAAATTTTGGGCAGGCGCGAGGCCAGAGGCCAGGGCTTGGGTGATGTTTACCCAATGCTGTTCGTGAATGGCGGGGACCAGGTAGAAGCCGGCAATTCCTAAGCCAAGTATCAGAGCCGCTGTTCCGTAGAGAGCGGGTCGCCAGGATTTCGCGGCGATGCAGGAAAAAATCAGGAGCGCGCCCAGGCTGTAGCTGGCGACCACACCCGCGGGGGCGTTGGTTACCCAGACGGCTGCGAAGGTGACGGCCAGGAAAGCGATGGAACGAAGGCGGGTTCTTCCCGGAGTTTCGAGCACGTCAAAAACTTCCATCGCAACGAGAAACATGAGCGGGAAGAAAATCATGGCGAACTGTTCGGCAAAATCGCTGCGCATGTAGACGATGAG
The DNA here is from genome assembly GCA_036564765.1 of Candidatus Acidiferrum sp. GTDB lineage: Bacteria > Acidobacteriota > Terriglobia > Acidiferrales > UBA7541 > Acidiferrum. The sequence goes on from DATCOK010000444.1 coordinate 4,634, forward strand.
GAGAGCGTAGGGATTGGCGGCATACAAGAGGGTGCACAGCAACGCTCCGCGTAGTGCGAATAAGCGCCGGCCCAGCGCGAAAGCAGACAAGCCCGCCAGCGTCTGGGTCAGCACGATGAAAATAGCAGGGACGTAAATCCAAGGAACGATGAACGAGAGGACCGCGCCGAATATCCAGGAGATCGGTGGATAGAAAATAAATCGCGGCTCGCCGAACCCGTGATTGGCCCCATCGGTCCAACGCGGAAGAATAATTCCATCGCGCCATTGCGCGGCGGCGTCGATCCAGGAAGCGGCATGAAAGGAAAAGTCGTGGCCGGAGGCATTTCCTTTGAAGAGAAACGGAGAAACGATGGCCAGCGCGGTGGCAAGTGAGAGCAGCAGGGCGATGAGCCACTCGCGCTTGCCTGGCCCGGCCGATTTGGATGCGAAGGTAGCGGCCGGGTCGAAGGAGTCGGTCATGAGTTGCTTGTCAGTCTAGCGCACCGATTGGTTCGAAGCGGCGCGGTCGTTGCGGTAAACGACGCCATCTTTCATTACAAAGAAGACGTGCTCGGTCTGGCGGATGTCCTGAAGGGGATTGCCAGGAACGGCGACAACGTCCGCAAATTTTCCGGCGTCCAGCGTGCCGATTTTGTCGGAGAGTCCGAGGAGGTCGGCGTCCGAGGAAGTTCCCGCGCGCAGGGCATCGAGAGGCTTCATGCCGAGGTCGACCATCTGATGAAATTCTTCGGCATTGCGGCCGTGGGGATAAACGGCGGCGTCGGTTCCGAGACCGATTTTCACGCCTTTGGCCAAGGCTTTTTGAAACGTTTTGTGCAGCGAGGTCATGGCTTGCTCGGCTTTGAGTTTGATCGCGGGGGGGATGTACATGCCGGCCTGCATTTGTTCCGTCAACCCTTGCAAGGCCATCAGCGTCGGGACGTAGTAGGTGCCGTGCTGCTTCATCATGTCCAACGCTTCGTCGTCGAGGAAGGAGCCATGCTCGATGGAGTCGACGCCGGCGCGAATGGCGCGCTTCGCGGCTTCGGCGCCGTGAGCGTGAGCGGCCACCTTGCGGCGCAAGGCGTGAGCTTCATCGATGAGCGCGTTCATTTCATCCTGGGTGAGTTGCGGGGTGTCCACGTCGTCGGCGAGAGAAAGAACGCCGCCGGAGGCGCACGTTTTGATGACGTCCGCGCCGTATTTGTGCGCGAGACGGACGGCGTAACGCACTTGGTCTGCTCCGTTGGCGACGCCTTCTTCGGGGCCGGTTTCTTTTCCGAAAACGCCGCTGCGGTACCCGGTTTCATCGCAATGGCCGCCGGTAGCGCCGATGGCGTGCACGGAAACGAGCATGCGCGGGCCGGGAACTTTGCCGTTGCGAATGGCGTTGCGCAGGCCGACGTCGATGAAGGAATGCGAACCTACGTCGCGCACAGTGGTGAAGCCGGCCATGAGGGTGACTTTGGCGTTGGCGATGGCATCGAGAGTCTGCTCGGGAATGGTCTTTTGCAAATCGTTCAAGGCGGCTTGCTTGTAGTCGGTGGTGTACATCATGGTGACGTGAGTGTGGGCGTCGATGAAGCCGGGAAGCAGGGTGGCGTCGCCTAGATCGAGCACTTCGGCACCGGCGGGGATGGTCACGTTCGCGCCAGAGGCGACAATTTTGCCGTCGGTGACGACAATGACGCCCGGGGTGATGAGCGAGCCGCTTTTGCCGTCGAAAAGACGGGCTGCTTTCAGCGCGACGGTTTTATTTTCGTGAGGCTTACCGTTGGGTTGCGGCGTTTGAGCGTTTACCAAGGTGGCCGTCAATAGGATTAGCAAAAAAGTTTTTACGACAGGGCGCATGGTCATCTCCTCAAATAAGGCCGAACCGAGACGATAGCCGGGTCTCGCCAAATGTCAAGGACTGTTGGTATCGCGGTGATGTGTGAGCTTCAGTATGCTGAGTAAGAACGGCAAGCGACGCTTCTCCCCAAGAGCCGGAGCAAAATTTGGTTCCCACGATTCGCATCCGCGATTGCAATAGGGCTGCCGTGCGCGGCGACGGTCAGTATGTCTTGTACTGGATGATCGCAAGCCGGCGTCTCCATTTCAATTTCGCGCTCGATCGGGCGCTCGAAGTTTGTCGCGAATTACGCAAGCCGTTGGTGATTTTCGAGGCATTGCGCTGCGGGTATCAGTGGGCCAGCGAACGTTTTCATGGATTTGTCATTGACGGAATGGCGGATAATGCGGCGCATTGCGCCAAATCGCCGGTGCTGTATTTCCCTTACGTTGAGCCGATTGAGGGTGCGGGCAAAGGACTATTGGGCGCTTTAGCGGCGGATGCCTGCGCGGTCGTGACGGATGAGTTTCCATGTTTTTTTCTGCCGCGCATGGTTTCGGCAGCGGCGAAGAAGTTGGCGGTGAGGCTGGAAGCAGTGGATTCGAATGGGTTGCTGCCTTTGCCAGCGGCGGACCACGCGTTTAGCCGGGCATTCGATTTCCGGCGGCATTTGCAGAAAACATTGCCGGGCCAGTTGACGGATTTTCCGGCGGCTGATCCGCTTGGCGCGGTCAAATTGCCAAAGGCTTCGGTTTTGCCGAAGCAAATTTTGTCGAAATGGCCTGCCGCCTCGGCGACGCTATTGGCAGGGAAAGCAGGCACGCTCGCCTCGTTCCCCATCAACCATCAGGTGAAGACCACGCCAATGCGCGGCGGGCACAGTGCGGCTGTCGGGCAGATGAAGCGATTCATGAGGCGCAAGTTTTCGGTGTACGGGCTGGAGCACAATGCGCCGGAGTTGCGAGCGACGAGTAACCTGTCGCCTTATCTGCACTTCGGTCACATCTCGACGCACGAGATTTTTGTGGAGGTCGCGCGACGGGAAAAATGGCGCACCGGAAAGTTGGCGTTGCGCGCTACGGGAGCGCGGAGCGGTTGGTGGAACATGAGTGGCTCCGCGGAAAATTACCTGGACCAGTTGGTGACTTGGCGGGAAGTGGGCTACAACTTTACGGCGCACCGCGATGATTACGATCGCTACGAGTCGCTTCCGGCGTGGGCGCAGACTACTTTAGAAGATCATGCGGGCGACAAGCGGCACACGGTCTACACTCTCGAGCAATTCGAAGCGGCAAAGACTCACGATGCGCTGTGGAACGCCGCGCAAATCCAGCTGGCGCGCGAAGGCTATATCCACAATTACATGCGCATGTTGTGGGGTAAGAAAATTCTAGAGTGGTCCGCGTCGCCAACGATCGCGGCGTCGATTCTGATTGAGCTGAATAATAAGTACGGCCTGGACGGGCGGAATCCTAACTCGTACAGCGGGATTTTCTGGTGTTTGGGGCGTTATGACCGCGCGTGGGGCCCGGTGCGGCCGATTTTCGGGAAGATTCGCTACATGAGTTCGGAAAATACCGCGCGGAAGTTTTCCGTAAAGAATTACATTCGGGAATATTCGAATTGAGGCAGTAGCTGCTCGTTTTCCGTCTAGGTCAAATGCCCGAATGTTCAACTCGAAGGAAAATTCATGAGCGAGATTTTTGTATATCGCAGTGAAATGCCGGCGTCCGCCGAGGCGGTGTATGCGTGGCACGCGCTGCCCGATGCGCTGCAAAAACTGACGCCCCCGTGGGAGCACGCGCAGGTAGTGGAACGGACTGGAGGGATCGACCAGCCGGGATCGCGGGTGAAGCTGCGCGTGCAAGTTGGGCCGATTCGGCAAATCTGGACCGCTGAGCATACTGCCTGCGAGCCGGGGCGCATGTTTCGCGACGTCATGGTGTCTGGGCCTTTCCGGCACTGGGAGCATACGCACCTCTTCCTGCCGGAAGGCGAAAACAGGAGTTGTCTGGAGGATCGCGTCGAATATGAATTTCCGCTCGGGTGGTTCGGAAAATTGGTAGGCGGCACATACACGCGCCGAAGATTGCGGCGGATGTTCGAGTACCGGCATCGCGTGACCGCGGAAGCGCTGGCTCGATCTCCTGAACTCTTCTTCAAGAAAGTCCCCGGGGGCTAGCAAGGAAGTCAGACGTTGAGGCCGGAGGAAACTTGGATATACTTGCGCGAAATCCGAAAGATGCCGCAGGATTGGTATTCATCTTTATCAGCAGAATGGTAGTGATCTAGCTCGCTGAGGATTTCGAGAGCATGGCGACAAGTGCGGACGTTTTAATCATCGGAGCCGGCCTGGCGGGATTGTGCTGCGCGCGGCGGCTCGCGGAAGCCGGGATTCCGTTTCAGATTTTGGAAGCGAGCGATGGAATCGGCGGGCGCGTTCGAACCGATGAAGTGGAAGGATTTTTGCTCGACCGCGGTTTTCAGGTGCTGTTAACGGCGTATCCCGAAGCGCAGCGGGTTCTCGAATACTCACGCCTGGATCTGAAGGCGTTTTCTCCGGGCGCGTTATCCTGGTTTGCGGGGCGGATGAATCCGGTGGTGGACCCCTGGCGGACGCCGGGAAAATGGCGGGAAGCGCTGGCCTCGGAGTTTGGAACCCTGGGTGACAAGCTGCGCATGGCGCGGCTGCGCAGCCGGGTGAAGCGCACGTCGATCGACAATCTATTCAAGCGTCTGGACCGGGCTACTCGCGTGGACCTGGAGTCAGAAGGTTTTACTCGGGAGATCATCCATCGATTTTTTCGGCCGTTTCTCGGCGGTATCTTGCTGGATGGCGAGTTGAAAACGTCGAGCCGCATGTTTGAGTTTGTATTCAAAATGCTTTCGGAGGGCGACACCGCGGTCCCCGGCCGCGGCATGGGCGCGATTCCGGCGCAAATCGCGGAGAAATTCGGCGATGCCATAAGGCTGAATGCACGGGTCGAATCGCTGCACGAGAACGAGGTAACCCTGGCGGACCGTGAAACCATGCGAGCTCGAGCCATTGTGGTGGCTACCGGCGGACCGGCTGCGGCGCATCTGGTTGGTGAGGCGGAGCCGGCATCGCGCAGCGTGAGCTGTTTTTACTACTCGGCGGACGAGCCGCCGGTCTCTGGGCCCATTCTCACCTTGAACGGGGACGGCGCAGGGCCGGTGAACAACTTCGCGGTCATGAGCCAAGTTGCGCCGTCCTATGCGCCGGTGGGGAAGCACCTGATTTCGGTGTCCGTGCTGGGTACCCAGGAACTGACGGATGCGCAGTTGAGCGGTTTTATCATCGCGCAAATGAACAACTGGTTCGGACCGGTGGCGCGCTCGTGGCGACTTCTGAGAAGCTACAAGATATTGCATGCGCAGCCGCAACAGTACCCCGGGGCGCTGGAGCCGCCGCAGCGCTCGGTGCGAGTGCGACCGGGGATTTACGTCTGTGGGGATCACCGCGACAATGCTTCGATTCAGGGCGCGATGCTGAGTGGGCGGCGGGCCGCCGAAGCCATTGCCGAGGATTTTGCGCGATGACCGGTGCGTTTCCCACATTTCCACACGCTATTTCGGCTTGCAGAACTTGCGTACTATTGACCAAATAACTACGTAAACCGAAACTGTGACAGTATGGCGCGTTATTCCGCGTTCCTCGGCCTGCAGGTAGATGTGCAATACCGCGTAGGCGACATCCTCCTTCCCGCTTCAGGAACCTTGGTCGGCGACACTGGGCGCTCCGTTTTTCTGGAACAGGTCTTTGAGCAGCGGGGCCAGCACCGAAACTTTCGATGGGAGATCCCCTACCAATACGTCGTGCGGCTTGCTAAACGGGCCGAAGTGATCGCACAACCCGTTCAAAGAACCCAATTGGAGGAGCCTGATCCGCTTGAGCCGCGACCAGAAGAGGCTTCCGAAGAAGTGCTGGCGGCGGTACACGCGGAAGGCGCGAGCGCGGCGGCTGCTGGAGCCAACTCCAATGTTTCCGTGATTTTTCCGCGACCGCGCAGGTAGATTCCGTCACCTTTTGGTCTCCAGAAACCGCCACTTCTGCATCGATTCCTCCTCGGCTGAACCGCTCGATCCGTTAGGTTACAATTGTTCCGTTTTAGCCGGCCGCTTGAGGCCCGACGAATAGACCAGGAGGATTTGTGGGCGCGATTGGATCGCAGACAAGAGTGGGCTTGATCGGACTTGGCCTGATGGGGCGGCCGATGGGGCTGAACATCGTGAAGGCCGGCTTTCCGCTTACGGTTTGGAATCGCACGGCGTCGCGAGCGGAAGAGCTTGTGGCTGCAGGGGCTAAGTTGGCCTCGTCTCCACATGAGTTAGCCTCCGGCTGCGATTTGCTGATGACCATTGTGAGCGATCCTCCGGCGCTGGAGGAAGTGTTGTGGGGCGCGAATGGCGCGATGGAAGGATTGCGCCGGGGAAGCACGTTTATTGATTCGAGCACTGTGTCCCCGAATCTGGCGAGGAAGATTGCGGCAGATTGCGAAAAACGTGGAGTACGGTTCCTGGATGCGCCGGTAACGGGAGGCGACTGGGGAGCGAAAAAAGGCGAATTGATCTTCATGGTGGGAGGGGATGCAGGGACGCTGACGGAGGCTGAGCCGGTACTTAGGGTTTTGGGAAAAAAATGGTTTCATTTGGGGCCGAATGGTGCGGGCCAGACCATCAAGTTGGCGATGAATCTGATTCTGGCGTTGCAGGTGGATGCGCTGGCGGAAGCTTTGGCATTGGTTACCGCGGCGGGGTTGGAGGGCGAGAAATTGGTGGAAGTGATGCAGTCCAGCATGGCGCGGTCTGGGGTGCTGGACGTGAAGTCGCAGAATCTGCTGAAGCACGAATACAAGCCGAGTTTTCCTTTGCGGTTGATGCACAAAGATATGAAGCTGGCGCTGGAGTTGGCGAAAGAGAAAGGCGTGGAGCTTCCGGCGGGTGCGGCGGCGTATCAGACGTATTCGAAAGTAAAGGAAGCGGCCAAGGAAGACCTCGACTATTCCGCGGTGATGAAGTTCTGGGAAAAGTAGCCCTTAATGCTCGCGATTGGCTGCCAGCCTGATACGCTGGCTTTGAACTGACAGCGCTTATGGCCGTGCGGTAGGTGAGAAGAACCCGATAGGCAGATCCCGAGCGGTGCGCAATCCCGCCGGAGCATCGAGAATCACGGGAATGGAATTGACCACCACCGAGGCGGTAGCGATGTCGCCCGGCGAGCCCCCTGGAATCGTCAAGCTGATGTTGGGGTGGCCTTTCAGTTCGATAGTATCGGCGGGATCCTTTGCGCCAACGTACATCTGCAGTTCCAGATGGATCAGTTCTTTACCATTCGAAAGGCCGCGG
>DATCOK010000445.1:0-2485 GCA_036564765.1 Candidatus Acidiferrum sp.
TGCCCCACTCTGAAACCACGCCGGAGGTCATCCCCGCGATCATCAGCACCAGAACCACTTGAATCGCAATGGCGATCACGCTGAGCGCGCTGCGCAGCGGACGCGTGGCAATGCTGCCCCAGAACATCTGCAGCAGCGAAAATCTTCCTTCAAACGTTTCATTCATGAACGAAGTCCGGGGTGCACTTTATCACTGGCAATCGGCGAGCGCCAAAAATTTGCACTCCATGCACCTTGCCTTCCGAATTTCACGGCTAATATTTCTCTCGTGTTAACTTATCCACACAAGTGTTGATAACTTTGTGGAAAAGCATTGCCGCATCGCTGTAACCGCGCATCCAGCAAGGCTCTTTGCCACTTTGCACAATTTTCGTGCAAAAAATAATTTTCATTCAGGAATTTTCTCGACTGTGCGAGCGGTTCAGATCAGTACCACTTCGGCGGCCTATCCAGATGAATCTTAATCGGTTCCTTCGCGTCCGTGATGTCGAACCACCGCCCGTACGTCTTCCAGCCCTCCGCCACAATTTGCACCAGCACGCGGCCGAGCGGCGCCTCCGGCACATGGGCGACACCTTCGCGATTGGTCTTCACGTTTAGTTCCACGCGCTTGTTTTTCGCGATCTTGCGCTCTTGTTCGTACTTCAGGTACACGCTGGCATTTTCCACCGGCGAATTTTTCTCCCCGCCCGTGACTTCGATCGTGATTCTTCCCGCGGACGCGAGGGTTTGAGCGGCCGCCGGCAGCGGATAGGCATAACCCCTCTGCGGACCGACCGGAAATGTAGCGAGCAACCCGCAACAGGCCGTACAAAGTATCCAGGATTTCTTCATGGTCCTTAAACTATCCTCACCGCAAGAGCGCTTCGCGGTCAAGTCCTCCCGTTTCACACGCGAATTTCTCACCCAAGAATCTTGCGCACACGCTGTGCACGGCTGCATTGACTCGTCGATTTGGCTCCTGTAACTTCTGAAGAATCACGTAAAAGGTTGCGTTTGGCAATTCCACGCAGTGTCGCGGCCGCTGCGCGTCCAGCAGGCCGGTCAACATGCACCGTCAAGTGGTTTTGCATCCCTTAAAGAGGAGCACACATGGGTTTCGCCACAGATGCCATTCACGTAGGGCAGGAACCCGATCCGGCCACTGGCTCCATCGTCGCGCCCATCTATCAAACCTCCACGTACGTCAACGAGGAGCTGGGCAAAAATAAAGGCTACGACTACGCTCGCACCAATCATCCCAACCGCAAAGCCCTCGAGCGCACCGTGGCGAAATTGGAAGACGGCCACAGCGCCTACGTCTTTTCTTCCGGTATGGCCGGCATCGACGCGGTGTTCCGCCTGTTGCGGCCGGGCGACCACGTCGTACTCTCCGAAGCGGTTTACGGCGGCGTCTTCCGGCTGTCCACTCAACTGCTGGTTCATTTCGGTCTGGAGTTCAGCTTTGTCGACACGTCTTCCACCGACGCGGTACTCTCCGCCTTCCGTCCCAACACCAAGATGCTGTACATCGAAACGCCCACCAATCCAACGTTGCGTGTCGCCGACATTGCCGCACTCTCCAAGCTTGCCAACCAGCGCAACATCACCGTAGTGGTGGACAACACGTTTCTTACGCCTTACCTGCAGCGCCCCATCGAGTTGGGCGCGCACATCGTCGTTCACTCCATGACCAAATATCTAAATGGCCACAGCGATTGCACTGGAGGCGCGGTGATTCTCACCCGGCCGGAAGACGCCGAGAAAATCTACTTTATCCAGCGCTCCGCTGGCGCCGGACTCGCTCCCATGGATTGCTTTCTCGTCTCCCGCGGCATCAAGACCCTGGCGGTGCGCATGTTGCAGCACAACACCAACGGATTAATCGTAGCGCGTCACCTCGACGCTCATCCGAAGATCCGCAAAGTCTTTTATCCCGGCCTGCCCAATCATCCGCAACACGAGATTGCCCGTCGTCAGCAGAAAGGTCCGGGCGGGATGCTCTCGTTCGATCTCGGCTCGCTCGAAATGGCTCGCCGGTTCCTGAACGGCGTAAAACTTTGCGCCCTGGCGGAAAGCCTCGGCGGCGTCGAGACGCTCATCTCGCTTCCCGCGTTGATGACCCACGCCTCCATGCCGCAAGAAGTGCGCGAACGTGTGGGAATAACAGAGGGGCTGGTACGCCTGTCGGTGGGTATTGAGGATGTCGACGACATTATCCAGGACCTTGATCAAGCCTTGCTTGCCGCGTGATTTCCGTGCTCACTTCGCCAGTTTTGTAACTGCGACGCTTTCGGCGAGCCAATTTAGATATTTGCGCGACCCACCTACGACGGGCAGTACCATAAATTCCGGCGCCTCATAGCTGTGGTGCTTCGCGACCAGCTTTTCCAGTTCCGCCAACTGCCCCTTCGCGGTTTTCATAATCAACAAATATTCCCGCGCGACTTCCACTTTTCCCTTCCAGCCATAAATAGACTCGACCGGGCTCGTCGAAAGATTGACG
>DATCOK010000446.1:0-3344 GCA_036564765.1 Candidatus Acidiferrum sp.
GGACGGCGGGAGGTGGGTTTCACGTTGCGCGTCGGCGGCGGCCTGTCGACGAATCCGCACCTGGCGGTGGCTCTCGACGCGTTTATCAAGCCGGAACAAGTAGTCGCTGTGGTGCGCGGCGTGGCGGAGCTTTTTAAAGCCAGCGAAGTTCTGCGCGTGAGCCGGGAAAAAGCGCGGCTCAAGTTTCTTTTTCTCGAACATGGCTGGACCGCGGAAAGCTTTCTTGCGGAGTTGCAGCAACGCATCGGATTTTCTTTGCAGCCCGGCGAAAGGGAAGAAGTGCCCGCGGATATTCACCGCGACCATGTCGGCGTTCATGATCAGAAACACTCCGGCCTGGTATATGTCGGCGCTTCGGTTTTGCGTGGGCGTATCACGCCGCAGCAACTGAATCTTGCTGCAGACCTGGCGGACCGCTACGCCGATGGGCACGTGCGCAACACGGTGATGCAGAACTTGCTGATCGTCAACGTGCGCAAGGAAAGCGCGGCGCTGGTCGCGGCGCAACTGACCGCCGCGGGATTGCCGGTGGAGGCTTCGCCGTTCGCGCGCGGGACGGTGGCTTGTACCGGTTCCGAGTTCTGCAAACTGGCGCTCACGGAAACCAAAAGTTTTGCACGCTGGCTCACCAATGAGCTGGAGGAGCGGCTGCCAGCGTTTGAAGAACAGCTGAAGCTGCACATCACCGGTTGCCCCAACAGTTGCGGGCAGCATTGGATCGCCGACATCGGCATCGAGGGCAAGAAAATCAAGCAGGGCGGCCGCATGGTGGATGCCTACTACTTCTGCGTGGGCGGCAGTGTCGGGCAATTCGCGAGTATCGCGCGCCCGGTGGGTTACCGCTGCAGCGCGGATACCGTGCCGGATGCTATCGAACGGCTGCTCAGCGGTTTTCAATCTCGACGCGACGGGAATGAGAATCTGCGCCAGTTTTTTCAGCGCCATTCGAGCGAGGAACTGCGTGCACTGCTCGCGGGAGATTTCGTTGCCGCAGTGGAACGGGATCTCTCGCTCGGCCCGGTGCCGCACGGCGTGGAAGGCTGAAGCGCATGAGCCTCCTTCCCATGTTCGTCAAGCTGCAAGGCCGCCAGGTGCTGGTGGTCGGCGGCGGAGCGATCGCCGCCGGGAAAATCCCGGGATTGCTGCAAGCTGGCGCGCGCATCCGCGTGGTTGCTCCGCAAATCAATGCGGAGATCGCCGCGTGGGTTGAAGCGCGAAAAATTGCGTGGATCGCAAAAGAGTTCACTACCGAAGATTTGCGGAACGCGCATCTGGTGATTGCCGCTACTTCTCTTGCGGAAGTAAACGCGTCGGTCTACCAGGCGGCGGAAGCGCGCGGAATTTTCTGTAACGCCGTCGACGACATCGAGAATTGCCATTTCTACTATGGCTCCATCGTGCAGCGTGGCGATCTGCAGATTGCCATCTCCACCAATGGAAAGAGTCCGTCGCTGGCGCAGCGGCTGCGGAAGGAACTTGAGCAGCAATTTCCCGCAGAGTACGGACCCTGGCTTGATGTGTTGGGTGAAGCTCGCGAAAAGCTGCGCGCTTCGTCGGATCCCAAGAAAAACTTCGAGGAAAACAAGACCATATTGCATCGCTTGGCCAGCCGCGAAATGTTTTCGCGCTTTATGCGCAAGCAATCCCGTCAAGCCGCTAATAAGCAAATGGGCCACGCGTCCGGAACGGTGTACTTGGTTGGCGCCGGTCCGGGCGACCCGGAATTGCTGACTGTCAAAGCGGCGCGACTACTGGAGGCTGCCGATATCGTGTTGCACGACTCGCTAGTCAGCGCGGAAATTCTTGCACTGATTTCGCAACGCGCCGAAATCATCGATGTCGGTAAAAGAGCCGGTCAAAAATTGCTTACCCAGGACGAGATCAATGCGTTGCTGGTCTCCTACGCGGAGACCAAGACAACCGTGGTGCGCCTCAAAGGCGGCGATCCGAGCATGTTCGGCCGTGCCGGAGAAGAGCTCGAAGCCTTGCGCCGCGCAAAGATTCCTTACGAAGTGGTGCCGGGAATCAGCGCCGCGCTTGGAGCAGCCGCTGCTGCTGGAATTTCGCTTACCGACCGGCGCGTCGCTTCGCAAGTACTTTTCAGCACGTTTTCACGCAGTCCGGAGCATGGCGAACAGAAATGGAGCCAGCTGACCGGAGACACCACGCTGGTTTTATACATGCCGGGGTCCGACTACGGCGAGGTTGCCGAACGCCTGCAAAACAGCGGTCTGCCGGGCGAATCGCCCTGCGTGATCGTTTCGCGCGCCAGCCAAGTTCAGCAGCAAATCCGCTGGACCAGCATCGGCGGCCTGGACGCGGAAGAGAAGCTGCCCGCGCCGGCGCTTTTCATCATAGGCCGTGTAGCTTCGCAGCGCGTCGCCGACCTTAGCGAATCGTTCTGGAGCGCGCAGGAAACGACACGGCAGCTTGAATCGATTATTTAGCGACATTCTGAAAATAGGAGAACAACATGAGCACACCCGACAACGCGCTGCAAAACTCGAGCAAGCCAAGAATTTCTCTGGACACTTGGGCGGTGGTCGCCGCGCTGGTCGCGGCGTTGCTCGTCCGCATCGGGGTGATCCATCGCATTCCCTGGTAGCCGGGATGTTCGTCCCGACAGTGCGGATAGTTTGCAAACACTTTAGCTCAGGAACGGAGAACGAGAAGAAATGTCGGAGACATTAGCACTACCGCAAGTCAAGCAGGCGCAGCCCAACCTGCAATTTCTGCGCGTCATTCCCGGTGTACTCCTGCTGGCCGCCATCGGCTACGCCGGCAAGCTGCTGGAGCAAAACGTTGGGAAGTACGCCAAGTCGCACCACTGGATATTCCCCAATATTGAATATGTGTTGTGGGCCATTCTGCTGGGCTTGGCGATCTCCAATACCGTCGGCGTGCCGGCGATTTTTCGCGCCGGCGTGGCCACTTATGAATTCTGGCTAAAGGTAGGCATCGTGTTGCTCGGCGCGCGCTTTCTGTTGGGCGACGTGCTCAAACTTGGCGGCGTTAGCCTGGCGCTGGTAGCCATCGAAATTACCGGGGCCATTGCGTTCATGACTTTTCTGGGCCGGGCTTTCCATCTGAAACCCAAGCTCACCACCTTGCTCGCGGTGGGTTCCGCGGTTTGCGGCGTGAGCGCCATCATTGCCACCCAAGGCGCGATTGACGCCGATGAAGAAGATTCGAGTTTTGCGATCGCCGCGATTCTTGCGTTGGGCGCGCTTTCGCTGTTCACCTTTCCGCTGATCGGCCACGCGTTGCATCTGGGCGATCACGCCTATGGCCTGTGGGCTGGACTGGCGGTAGACAACACCGCGGAAGCGTCTGCAGCCGGCGCG
>DATCOK010000447.1:0-4300 GCA_036564765.1 Candidatus Acidiferrum sp.
ATTAAAGATGTGGTCTTGGATAAACGTTAAACGCGAAAGAGTTTCGCGTCAGGATTGCGGCGCGCCGGTCAGCGCCGCCACTTCAATAATCGGGTTCGGCAACTGCCTCATGGTGCGCACAAAAACGTCCACGATCCGCGCGTCGAACTGCAAATTCCCGCAGCGCTCCAGCTCCCGCAACGCGTCCGGCGAAGTCCGCCCCTTCTTGTAGCAGCGGTCGCTGGTGATCGTGTCGTACGCGTCAGCCACCGCGATAATCCGTGCGCCCAGCGGAATATTCTCTCCCGCCAATCCTTCCGGGTAACCTGTCCCGTCAAAATACTCATGATGGTGGAGCACCATCTCGCGAATGCGCGCCAGCGGCTTCAGCGGCTCCAGAATCTTCGCGCCATACTTGGTGTGCGACTTCATGATGTCCCACTCTTCGGGATTCAGCGCGCTGCCCTTGTTCAAAATCTGCTCCGGTATGCCCACTTTGCCGATGTCGTGCAGCACTCCGCCGAGGCGAATCTCGTCCACTTCGGCTTCGCTCATGTTCATCGCTTCGCAGATCAGCGCCGCGTACGCCGATACTTTCTGCGAGTGCCCCTGCGTGTAGTGATCCTTCGCGTCGATCGCGAACGCCAGCGAAGTTACGGTGTCCAGCACCGCCTGCGGCAGAGCCTGCGGCCCTTCCACTTCCACCACCGGTTGATCCGTCGCCGGCTCGGTCACCGCCAGTGACTCCGTGAACTGTTTCAGCCGCGAATAAATCTCTTCGAACGCTTCCGGCCCGGTCGCGAACAATCTCTTCAGCGTCACGCCCAGATACGCTTCCAGCACGTCGCGCTTCCACTTCTTCGCTTCATTCGGATCGAAATGATCCGCGGTGGAAACCGTGTTGCCGCCCTGATGCTTTGACAAATACATCGAAGCGTCCGCCACTTGAATCAGTTCCTGCGGCGAAGAGCCGTGCAACGGGTAACACGCGATACCAAAACTCGCGCTCACGTTTTTCTCGCGCAACAACGGATCCGCTGCCACCCAACTCCGCAGCTTCATCGAAAGTTGCCGCGCATGCTCCATGTTCGTTTCCGGCATCAGGATCACAAACTCATCTCCGCCGTAACGGGCCACCACGTCCGAGCGCCGGCAGTTGGTCTCCAGAATGTGACCGACCCGCTGCAGCACCAGGTCCCCTTCCAGGTGCCCGTAAAAATCGTTCACGAATTTGAAGCGGTCCAGGTCCATCAGCACCAGCGCAAACGCCCGGGCCGCGCGCGTCGACCGTTTCCACTCCGCCGACAGCGCCTCCATGAAGAACCGGTGGGTCTTGACCCCCGTGAGCCCGTCGGTAATCGCCTGCTCCTGCGCTTTCTGAAACGTGAACGCGTTGTGCAACGCGCCCGCGATCAAGTCCGCCAGCGTACGCAGCAGCAGCACCTCTTCATCGCTGAATTCGCTCGGCGTCGCCGACTCTACGAACAAAACTCCGTGCAGATGCTCGGCGTAAAAAATCGGCAACGCCACCGCCGCCACGGAATCCTCCAGTAACGGCTTCAGCGCCGCATCCGCAACGTTCGCCGAGCGATAAAAACCCAGTTGCCCGGTGCGCGCCACTTGCCCGATCAGCCCCTCGCCCAGCGGCAGCCGCTGCCCCAGACTCCCGCGCCGCTTCCCTGCTTCCGCCTGCACTACGATTTCTCGCGTGGTGTAGTCCAGCACTCCGATGCCGATGTGGTCGTACGTCAACCCCTGTTCCAATTGCTCCGCGATTTTCGCCAGCATCTCGTCGGGATTCAGTGTGGCAATCGCGTCCCGCGAAATAATGTTCAGTAGCGACAGGTGCCGCGCCTTGGTGCGCTCTTCCTGGAACAGCCTCGCATTCTCGATCGCGATACTCGCTTCGCTGGCCAGCACCCGCAGCAACTCCAGGTGCCCTTCATCAAAGGCCCGTTCGTTATCCGAAAAAACCGCCATCGCTCCGATGGCCCGGTCGTAGGCCACCAGCGGCACTCCGCAGAAGCAGCCCCGCACGCGGATCGGGTCCACACCCAGCTTCTTCACCTCTTCCACGTAATTCTCGCGAATCAGAACCGGCTGCCGCGTGCGAATGATGTATTCCGACAGGTGATTCCCCGAAGGCCGCGTGCGCTTGGGCATCCGCGCGCCATCGATCATCTCCAGATCAAACTCCATCTCATCGCTGGCCACTTCCAGCGAAGTAATATAAAAATTCTCCACGTCGAATAACCGCCGCAACTCTTCCCACACCTTGCGCAGCAGATCTTCCTTGTTCAGCGTCGAACTGAGCGCCCGTCCGATCTCATTCAACACGTGCAGTTCTTCCGAGCGCCGCGAAGTCTGTTGGATCAAATAACTGTTTTCCACCGCCATGCCGATTTGATGGCCCAGCGCCAGCAGTAATCGCAACTCCGCGGGCGTAAACCGCCGGCTGTCGGAAGTCCCCAGCAGCAGCACGCCGAACGCCTGCTCCTTCGCCTGTAAACTGATGGCCACTACGCTGCGCAAACCTTGCGCCAGCGCAATTTCCCGGAAGCGCCGGATGGCCGGCTCCTTGTCCAGCGCTGAAAGCGAATCGTCGCGCAAATCACGGAAGCCCAGCAAACCGCCCAGCCGCGCCACCAGGCTCACCAGATAATCATCGAGCCCTTCTTCCTGTACCGCCTTGCTGAAATCATCTTTCAGCCCGACCGCTACCACCGAAGTTGGGCCCTGCGGATCGCCGTGGTGCAAAAAGAGCGCCCCGCACGGCAGCCGCACCACTCCCAGAACCCGATCCAACGCCTGTGACAACATGCGCTGAATCTCCCCTCCTACGAAACTCGAGGTCGCCAGGTTCAGATTCGAAAGTGCCAGCATGTTGCGCTCGACGCGCCGCTTCTCTTCCTCATACAGCGCCATCACCATCAGCATGGCCACAAACGCCGATGGCACCGCCGCAATACAACGTATCGCCACCTGCTGCCCTTCATTCGCTCCCTGAAACATCAGGAATAGCGACAGCCGCAGAATTGCCCAGCACGCAAAAGACACCGCCAGCAGGCGGTCCGCCAGCGTCTCCTGCTTGCGGCTTTCCTGCAAAAACAACACCGAGATGGCTAGAAACAGAAACGCCGAGGGAATCGCCACCGGCACCGGCAGCAAATGCACCGCATTGCCTGCCGTCCACAGCCCGAGAACTACTGCTCCAACAACCGCCCCGGTGATCCATGGCTTCCGCTGCGCGTACAGCTGCGCGCCCAGGAAAAACCAGATCGACGCCACCGCATATACCCAGCGGCTCAACGCCACTTCCCATACCGGTTCCGGCCCGGAGCGGAACAGCACCGGCCCCAGAAAATGCAGCGAATAAAACACCCAGCCCAGCGTCCACAACAGCAGATACGTCTGCCGTTTCAGGCTGTAGATGTACGCGAAAAAGCTGGCGACGAGCGCGGTCGCCCCCAGCAAAGCCAACACAATGAAGTTCGGATGAATCAACGTGGTCGTCGCTTCTTCAAACACAGACTTCGTTGCAACTACAGGGCAATTTGCGTTTCAAATGCCCACAAAATTTTGCTCGTTTGCCGCTTTCGGAACAAGATGGCCGACACACCCACACAACTACCACTCAAAATAAAGCACTTGTGATTATGCGGTATCCAATTTTTACTCCGCAACCGTACCAGAGTACTGGTGGCTAAAAGATAACAGTCACGTTGGTGCCGCCTTTCTTGCCGGCATCCAGCGTAACCGCCCAGTCTGTCTCCCGTCACCCTTTGCGGACTATGCCGTACCTCCTGAGGCGCACACTTTGTGATAGGCTTCGGCCATTCTGCTGCCGCTCGTTCTGGCGTGCTTCAATGTTTTTGCGTCTCTCATCAACGGCTGCGTCGCTTCCACGATAGGAGAAAACTCATGAACCCACTGCGTTCAGGAATCTGTTCATGCGCGATTTCTGCGCTGGCAATCTCCATGGCCTCTTGCGGAATGGAGTCCTACCACCAGAAAGACGAGCGCTACGTCTTTGTCACCACCAATGTCAATTTGCCCTACTGGCAGGAAGCCGAAGCGGGCGCACGGGACGCCGCCAAATGGCTCGGCGTCAAGGTCGAAGTCACCGGCCCGGAAAAGTTTTCCCCCGATGAAGAACTGGCGGCCTTTCAGAAAGCCGTCAGCGAAAAACCCAGCGGCATTCTGCTCTCCGCCTCGCGCGTAGACACCTTTAAAGACGCCATCGATGGCGCCATCGCCCAAGGCATCCCGGTCATCTGCATGGACTCCGACTCACCCAGCTCGAAGCGCATCACCTTTATCG
>DATCOK010000448.1:0-3601 GCA_036564765.1 Candidatus Acidiferrum sp.
CATTTGATTAATGCGGCGCTGCGCAATGCGCTGGGCACGCATGTGAAGCAGGCGGGCTCGCTGAATTCGCCGGAGCGGTTGCGCTTTGACTTCACGCATTTTGCGCCGTTGGATCCGCAAGAGTTGCGGGACATCGAGCAGCAAGTGAATGAGGAGATTCGCTTGAACACCGCGGTGGAGACCAACGTCACTTCGCTGGAGGAGGCGTTGTCCTCGGGCGCGCTGGCGTTTTTCGGTGACAAATATCCGGAGCACAACGTGCGCGTGGTGACCATTCCGGACCCTTCCGCGCCGCGCGGTTTTTACAGCAAGGAGTTGTGCGGCGGCACGCATGTGCATCGCATCGGGGATGTGGGCGTGCTGAAAGTAGTGGGCGAGCAATCGGTGGCGGCGGGAGTGCGCCGCATCGAGGCGGTGACGGGAGTCGGGGCGCTAGAACATTTCCAGAACCAAGCGCGGATTCTGAGCCAACTGGCGGCGCAATTGAATGTAGGCGAAGACGCGGTTCTGGCCACGGTGGAAAAGTTGTCGCAGACGGCCAAGCAACTGGAGAAGGAATTGGAATCGCAGAAGCGCAAGGGGGCGCTGAATCACTTGGACGAACTGGCGGGCAAGGTTCAGTTGGTCAAGGGCGTAAAGGTGGTGGCGGCCGAGGTGGCGAGCGTGGACCGGGACGGGTTGCGGCAACTGGTGGATAGCCTGCGGCAAAAGTTGGGCTCCGGGGTGATCGCGCTGGGGATGCCGGACGACGGCAGGGTAGCGCTAATCGTGGCGGTGACCAAGGACTTGACCAGTAAGGTCCATGCTGGCAAGCTGATACAGACGCTGGCGAAGCAGGTAGGGGGTTCGGGGGGCGGGCGCCCGGACCTGGCGGAAGCTGGCGGGAAAGACACAGCTGGCCTAAAACTGGCCTTGCAGGGCATACCAGATTTACTTGAGCCGTTGCTATAATCTCGCTGGGTTGAGAGTCGCTGACTGACGGGAGATATTGGCCCACGGCAAGCCGACCCGGTGCACCTGGCAACGCGTTGTTCTGGTTTGCGAGCCTGACTCTAGGCTTCCTATGCCCATGCCCATGCCCATGCCCAAGCTCACCTTGCTGTCTGCGTGTTTATTTGCCGGATTACTAAGCGCATTTGCTGTTCCCTCCCAGGCGCAAATCATCGCCAGTACGGAGCCTAGTGGACGGAAGCTGTTCATCAATGATGAGCCGCCCGTTCGGGTAACTTTTAGTGCGGCGAAAAAAGCCAATAATTTTGCGACTCCGGCGTCCTTTTCCACCCCGACTTCCAGTTCAACGCGTTCACGCTTTGCCCCACGGGTGGACCGCGACGGAGTTGAACAATTGGTGCGGAGGGCGGCGGACAAGCATCGCGTAGACCCGGCTTTGATTCGCGCGGTGATCGAAACGGAGTCGAACTGGAATGCGGCGGCGGTTTCGAATCGCGGCGCTGGCGGGCTGATGCAATTGATCCCCACCACGGCGCTACGTTTTGGGGTGAACGACGTATTTGACCCGCAACAGAATATCGACGGCGGGGTTCATTATCTGAGGGTGTTGCTGGAAAGGTACAACGGCAACATGGATTTGGCATTAGCAGCGTACAATGCGGGGGAAGGCGCCGTGGACCGCGCTCACGGAATTCCGGCGTTTCGCCAAACACGCAACTATGTGCAGAAAGTGCAGAACGCGTATTTTAGGCCGGGTTCAGGGCGGCTCAGCGAGTCGGGGCTACGGGCGCGACCCATTCACAAAGATGTGGATGAGAGCGGGCGCATTATCTTCAGCAACGAGTAAACCACCACAACATGCCAGGTAGAATGCGCAGCGCGGGCGGCAGCGTGAGAAAACTGTTCGCCGGCGCTTCGCCGTTTTTTGTCGTGTTCACTGCGCTGCTGATTTTGGGCGCGGTAACGCGAGCGGCGGAGCCAACCGCTGCGGTCAAGCACCAGGCGGCCCAGCAGTTTGCGCGCGCAGAGCAACAGCGGGCGGCGCTGAGCGTGAAGCCGGCAGCGAAGCGGACGCTGGCGGATTACCGGCAGCTGATCACCACGTACCGGCGGATCTACCTAATCACGCCGCGAGCAAGCGAGGTGCCGGACGCATGGCTGGCCATCGCGCAGCTATACACCGAGATGGGCGAACATTTTGGCCGCGCGTATTACCAGTCGGCGGTGGACTCGTACCGGATTTTCCTGCGCCAGTTCCCTTCGAATCGCGCCGCACCCGATGCGCTACTGGCTTGCGCGAAGATTCAGCGCGACCAACTGGCGGATTATTCCGGCGCGACACAGAGTTATCAGGACTTTTTGAAGCGCTACGCGCGTTCGCCGCGTAAACGCGAGGCGCAAGAAGGCATCGCGGAACTGGCGATGCTGCAGAACAGCAGCAAGACAGCGGCTGAGAATGCGGATGGCAACACGGCGCGCGCCGAGGGTTTGCAGCCGAGCGAAGATAACGCCGAAGCGGCGGCAGCCGCCATGAACGGCTCGTCGACGGGCGTTTCCAGACTGCGGCGCATTCGTAGTAGTTCGACGGATCAGATCACGCGCGTCACGATCGATCTGGAGAGCGCGGTGCAGTATGCCTCTGGACGGCTGACAAATCCTGAGCGGATTTTTTTCGATTTGCATGAAGCGCGAGTTTCGCCGGAGGTCGCTCGCGAGGCGGTGCCCGTCGATGGCGAAACGCTGACGGCGGTGCGCATCGCGCAAAATCATGCGGGTGTGGTGCGGCTGGTGCTGGACGTGCACGGCGTGAAGGAATATGGCGTATCGACGTCGGAAAATCCTCCGCAACTGTTGATTGATCTGTTCCGTAAGAAGCTGTCTCCCGGCGCGGAGAAGGTTGCGCGGGCGAGTCACAATTCGCAGATTGGCGGAGCGCCGGCCTCGCTGGCGGCGCGGCGGGAGAAAGCGGCAGTGGGCAGTCCGGAGCTGACGGATCGAACTGACAGCGAAACCGCCGGGACGACGAGGAGTATTCGAAGCGGAACTATGGAGCGGCCTTTGCCGAGTGCTCCGCTTTCTTCAGCTACTGCGGCACCGGCATCGCATGGTGGGCCGTCCACGCTGACGCGCGCTTTGGGGCTGAAGATCGGGCGCATCGTGATCGACGCGGGGCATGGCGGGCACGACACCGGAACGATTGGGCCGACGGGGCTGATGGAAAAGGATTTGTGCCTGGACGTGGCTCTGCGTTTGGGGAAAATCATCAAGCAGCGGTTGCCCGGTGCGGAAGTGGTATTTACGCGCGCGGATGATTCGTTCATTCCACTCGAGGAACGCACGGCCATTGCGAACGAGGCGCGCGCGGATTTATTTATTTCGATTCACGCCAACTCCAGTCAGGATCACGGAGCGCGTGGAATTGAGACTTACTATTTGAATTTAAAAGGCTCGCCGGAAGCGATGGAAGTGGCGGCGCGCGAGAACGCCGTATCCGCGGTGGGCATCCACGACCTGGAAGACCTGGTTAAGAAAATCGCGCGCAACGAAAAAATCGACGAGTCGAAAGAGTTCGCCGAGGATATTCAGACCTCCCTCGCGCAACGCGTGCAGAAGCTGAATAAAACGGTTAAGAATCGCGGAGTACGGCGGG
>DATCOK010000449.1:0-4160 GCA_036564765.1 Candidatus Acidiferrum sp.
GTCACAAGCAGAGCGTATGGCGGAGCGCTTGAGCGACGCCATCGCGCGGATGAATTGTCCGGTGGATTTGCCGCACGATTCAGCCACCCACCGGCCGCGCAGCGGCCCGGAAGAGTCGCGGGGCGACGGCTTGCGAAGGAAATAAGCGGTGCCTGCCCGGCCGCCGCGAGCGTCACCGAAATTGGACCGCAATCGTCACCTGCAGGTCACGCGCCGAAAAATAGCTGGCTCTACTCTGCTGCTGTAACCGGTGAGCTTAAAAAGCTGGAACTGGTACTTCAAAATCTAAAGATCAATTTAAAGGACGGAAACGAAAATGAAAAAAATATTGGCGGTGTTTTTCGCGGTGTTGTTTTGTTCGGCGGCAGCGTTGGCTTTTGATGAAGACGACGCCATCGTGAGTTGGAAAAGTATCGTGGGCGTGATTACTACTCCGGGCGTGAACAGTCCCGTTGGAGCGATCAACGCGGGCGCGACGGCTTGGACGACTCGCAGCGGCCACGCCAGCGTCAATCTGCTGACCGGCACCACAGCGTTCGAAGTAGAGGGACTGGTCATCAACGGGACAAACTCCAGCGGGACGCCGGGCCCGATCACCCAAGTGATCGGCACACTGGTGTGTAATCCTGCCGGCGCCACTCCGGCGATTCTGAACACCACGCCCGTTGCGCTTAACGTGCATGGCAACGCGCGCTTCTTTGGCCACCTTTCGGGAGTGCCTGCGACGTGCGTCAATCCGCTGTTTCTGGTGCGCATCGCGGCTCCCGCGGGCGCAGGCGGACGCTGGATCGCGACCGGAACGCAGCGCTTCATCGGCGACGAAGGGCTCTGAGGCCGAGGAGTTGAGTGGAGGCGAGGTCGAAGGGTCTCGCCTCTGAAGTTTTGAATGGATTAGCTGCAGGAGGCTCGTTGTAGCTGCGATGCCGTGGGCATCGGTCGAGAGCAGGAGAGATGATGCGCGGAGCTTTTATTGTTCAGTTCGGAGCAGAAACGAAACCGGCAGAAGGAATTTTTGAAGGATGGGCGCAGGAAGTGGACACCTGCACGGAGTTTCGGTTTCGCAGCGGTGAGGAATTGCTTAAATTTTTGGGTGAACGCTTCGAATTGACGATGGGTGCAAGGAAGGCCGACCGGGAAAGCGACGTCGAGGGAATAAAAAGGCTTCCATGCCGGTCTAGGAAATTGCCGTGAAGCTCGGGAAGGTTTGGCGCCGCAGCTTGTGGCGCCGGAACACGTGGGATAGCGACAAGTCGACAGTTCGAACGTTGGAGGTCGCCCGATTTTTCAACGAAGAAGGAGCGGTGGGTCATGACTGCAGAGACAAAGCGCACCTGGAACGAAGAAGAAGCCATCCAGCAAGCCAAAGCAGGGTGCGCCAGCGCGTTTGAATTCCTGTACAAGGCGCACTCTCGCAACGTTTACGGCATCTGTTTGCGCATGCTGAGAAACAATGCGGAGGCCGAGGATCTTACGCAGCAGGCCTTCCTGCAGCTGTTTCGGAAGATTGGCAGCTTTCGCGGCGAGTCCGGATTTTCGACCTGGCTGCATCGCGTCACCGTGAACGTGGTGCTGATGCACCTGCGGCGAAAGAAAATCGTGGAAGTGCTGGTCGACGACGTGGAGCAGTACACGGCGCCAGCGGAAGGGCCGAATCACCACGGGTTGGGGGATAACACCATGCTTGGCGCAATCGATCGCCTGCATCTTTTCCGCGCGATCCGCAAGCTGCCGGCGGGTTACAAACGGCTTTTTGTCATGCACGACGTCATCGGGTATCAACACAACGAGATCGCGGAAATGTTGGGTTGCTCGCTGGGCTGCTCTAAATCGCAACTGCATCGAGCGCGCAAGCAACTGCGGCACCTACTGCAAGGAGAGCAAGGCACACAGGTTCCGGCATAGCCGCGTGTCCACAAATCGGCTGGATAAACTGAAAAACGGAGAGGCCCGAAAAGGCCTGCCCGTTTTTTGTAGTTGGCTGGCGACGACGCCAAACGCGGCGCGCCGCTTCAGGAGTTAGAAGTTGACGCGCAGGCCGAACTCCATGGTACGCGGGATGTTGCCCTGGCCGGGCAAGGTGCCCCAACTAGAGGGGTTGCTGGTATCCAGGTAATCGCCGGCTGGGTCGAAGAAGACCACATGGTTGAAGACGTTGGCGAACACCACGGAGGCTTCAACATTGAAGCGCTCGGTGATGGCAAAACGCTTTTTGACGGACATGTCCACGTTCCAGTAGGGCAAGCCGCGCACGACGCCCCATCCACCGTCGCCGTTGTCCAAACCCAGGATCGGTTGACGAACGTTGTTGAAAACAGCCTCAGGATTGGCGTAGAGGTTCACTCCGAAACCCGAATCGCCGACGCCGTTCGACCCGGCAACGTTGTAGTGAACGCTGGGACTCGGGATTGGTCCGATGGGAATGGCGTTCTCGGAGTTTCCGTTAGCGAAAAAGTTAACGGAGTCGCCTTCGCCGAAGGCTTGGCCACCACCGTTGATGGTGCCCAAAGTGATCGGCAGGCCGCTTCCCGCAGTGAGGATGGGAGCGAACGTCCAGCCGCCTAGAACGTGGCCAAGGAATCCGGACTGACCTTTAAATATGGTCGGCTGGTACAAGATGAAAAGGTTATACACGAATTTGCGGTCGAAGCCCGCAAGACCATAGCCGCGGCGCAGGTTATAGGGATCTACTGCGGTATCCGCGCTGGTCGATTGGGTCACCGCTTGGGTGGTCAGCGCTTTGGAAAAGGTAAAGTTAGACTGCGCCGTTATGCCATGCCAGTCACCCATCTTGAGAGTAGCGAAGCCAGCGTTGTAGTTTCCATAGCCCACGCTAGCGTTGACCCCGATGCCGGAGGTCAACTGGCCGCTGCAACCGATTTCCTTGCCAGTGGGACAATTAAGCGGAGAATTCAGCATGCTGCGAGCAAAATTGAAACCTGGGGCGGTGCCGTTGGTGTCGAGGTCGCTCCACAAGCTCCAGACGCTCTGCGAGGAGAGGTTGCCGGTTCCGTCGTTGCCTTCATTGGCGGCCACCGCGGCGGTGCAACTCGAGAAACCCGTGCAGTAGCCAGTCCCCGCAAGAGCTTTTTCAAAGAAGGGTTGTGCGGTCACGGAATTGGGGTTCATGCCGGTGCAGCCGCCGCCCGCGAGGCCAGCATTGCCGCCGCAATATTGCATGACCAGAGCAGCATAGGCTTTGTCGAAGCGCTGGCCGCCAAGAGTCATCATATAGGGCACGGCGTTGATGTTGATGGGTTGATATTCATGGCGGATGATGCGACCGATGTAGCCCAGTTCGATGGTGAGCTTGCGAGAGATCTGACGCTGCACGGTCAGGTCAAAGGCGTCCACGCTATTAGGCCGGAAGCGGGGATCCAAAGCCTCACCGGCACCGGCTGCGACACCATTGATCCCTGGAAATAGCGGTTGCGGCAAATTCGGAGCGGCGGCCGGCAACTGGGCCGTCAGGCCGTCGGTTTGAATGCGGAAGGCGTTCGCGGGATTTGCTCCCGCAGAGGTCGCGCAGGTGACACCGTCAGAGAGCGGCCCGAGGCACTGAACCGGCTGGATCAAGCCGGTGCCCAAAAGCGGGACCAGCACCAGGTCCACACCGTTCAGGCGCCCGTAGATTCGTCCGTACCCACCGCGAATGACGGTGTTGCCGTTGCCGAAGAGTTTGCCGAAGAGACCATCGTCGCCCTTGGGATTCCAGGCGAGTGCCACTCGGGGGCTGAAAGAACCATAGAACGGGTTATAAGGATACTTACGGCCATTCTCGGTGTTTCCGACCAGGTTAAATCCGACGATCGGATTGTAAACCTGGCCTTGCAACGCGGCTTGCTCGCGTGAATGCAGGTAAGCCTGCACGTCAACGAGCTGGTTCGCTGCATCGACCAACTCAACCTGGCGGCCGTTCTTTTCGACCGGCGGCATCTCGAGGGTCCAGCCTAGACCATAACTGAGAGTTATGGTTGGCTTCATATGCCAAGTATCGCTGAAATAAACGTTGTAGTAAGGAATAGTGCTTTGATCGGACGCGGGAGTCAGCGGCGGATTCAGAGCCAGGTCCGACCCGGTGCGGGTGTAAGCCTGTTGAGAGATCGAAACGATTCCTAGCGCGGCGGCGTAGTCACGGCCCCAATTCTTGACGGAATCCGATG
>DATCOK010000450.1:0-3667 GCA_036564765.1 Candidatus Acidiferrum sp.
CTTATAAATGTTGCGGTGGTTGGAGAAGTACGTCGCGGGCGAGCGCTGCGGCGGTCTGGGGCGCGGCCGGGGGACATCATTTATGTGAGCGGACGCTTGGGCGAGGCGGAACTGGGATTACCGTTGGTGCGCGCAGGTCGAGGGTCGCTGGGCCTCAAGGATGAACGGGTGCGGAAGCATCTGTTTCCAGAGCCGCGGCTGGGTTTGGGGCGGTGGCTGGCCGAAAAGGGGCTGGCTACCGCGATGATGGATTTGTCGGATGGCCTTTCCAGCGACTTGCGGCGGCTTTGTGAGGCCAGCGGAGTACGCGGGGCGGTCTTCGGGCCGATGGTGCCGGCAGTGCGTTTGACGGAATTGGAGCGTTCAGGAGGGGTGGATGCGCAGCAGTTAGCTCTGAACGGCGGAGATGACTACGAGTTGTTGTTTACCGTGCCGGACCGGAAGAAGCACCTCGTACCGCGGGCGATTGACGGCGTCACGGTCACGGCGATTGGGCGCATAACAAGAGGCCGAAGCGTGGTGCTAATCGATGAGGATGGGAAGAGTTCTGAGTTGAAGCCGTTGGGTTGGGACCCGTTTCGCAGCAAAGAGTGATGGGTGCATGCGGTTATCGGCGGTTAGTTGGCGGTGCCGGAGTCGTGGCGGCGGTGGAAGTGGAAGTTTTGACGGGCGGAGGCGTGCCTGGTACGACCGGGGTGGATGGGGCTTTTTCTTTGTGGGGTTCGTCTTCGGTTGGGGCGGTGTCGGGGGTGTCGACGTGGACTTCATGATCGGCGGCTTGCTGCTCGAGGGGTACCACGTTGGCGAATTCCACTTCGGGCTTGCCGCTTAGCGCGGCCTTCATGAACTGCATCCAGATGGGCAACGCCGCGCGGGCTCCGGTCTCCTTCTTGCCCAGCGAGATTTGCTTGTCGTCGTAGCCCACCCACACGCCCGAAGTAATCTGGGGCGTGAAGCCGATGAACCAGGCGTCGGTGTAGTCCTGGGTGGTGCCGGTTTTTCCGGCGGCGGGGCGTCCGAGCTGCTTGGCCTGAATGCCGGTGCCGAATTGGATGACCTCTTCCAGCATGGCGGTCATGGTGCGCGCCACTTCTGGCGAGACCACGTCGTGCACCTCGGGATGCGCTTCTTCCAGCAGCGCGCCGTCGTAGCTGGTCACCCGGCGAATCATGTGTGGGTCGATGCGAATGCCGTCGTCGGGAAACACTGTGAAGGCGGAGACGTGTTCGAGCAGGCGCATGTCGGCGGAGCCCAGCGCCAGCGGAAGGTACGGCGGCAACGAAGTGGTGATGCCGAAGCGGCGCGTCATGTTCACGACGCTGGAGATGCCGACCTTTTCCATGAGTTTTACGGCCGGCACGTTCCGCGAACCAGCCAGCGCGCGACGCAACGTGATGTTGCCCTCGAATTTTTCGTCGTAGTTACGCGGTGAATACGGCTGGCCGCCGCTGATTACCGTGAAGGGCGCGTCCAGGATGGTGTCGAAGGGCGTGGAGCCTTTTTCCAGGGCATCGGCGTAGACATAAATCTTGAAGGAGCTGCCGACCTGGCGATAGGCCTGGGTCACGCGATTGAATTTGGAATCCTCGAAACTGTAGCCGCCCACCATGGCTTTGATCTCGCCGGTGGGATTGTCGATGGCCACCATGGCGGCTTGCGGGCCGGGCTGCTGTTCGAGCTGCACGCGAGCGGTGGTTTCGCGGAGTTCGAGAATGGAAAATTGCGCGAGGTCGCCGGGCTGGAGCAGCTCGGAAGCTTTTTTTCGGCCGGTCCAGGCAAAATCGGCGGGCGAAAGAATAGCGCGATAGTTGCCGATCTTTACGGTAGCGCTTTTGTCCTCGACGGAAAGGACCAGCCCGGTCGTGTACGTGCCCTTCTCGATGGGGCGGCGCCAGTCGTCGTCTTCGTAATTGGTCAGCGTGCCGAGATTGTCGCGGATGATGTTGGGCAGCTTGCCGCGCCAGCCGTGGCGGCGGTCGTAGGTGTGCAAACCGTCGCGAATGGATTGATTGGCGGCGCGCTGCATGGCGATGTTCAGCGTGGTGTAGACGCGCAGACCGCGCTCGTGGACGGCTTCCGTGCCGTAAGTGGCTTCCAGGTATTTGCGAATGTCTTCGAAGAAATAGGGCGCCAGATCGTTGCGCGGATACTGGATGTGCAGGGCTAGAGGCGTTTTGCGCGCTTCGGCTTCTTCGGCGGCGGTGATCTTGCCTTCTTCGCCCATCCGGCGCAGCACCAGGTTGCGGCGCGCCAGCGCCAGCGCAGGATTATTGAGCGGAGAAAATTTCGGCCCGTTGACCATGCCGGCCAGCAGCGCGGCTTCCTGGAGCTTCAGGTCGCTGACCGGCTTGCCAAAATAAAATTGCGAAGCTGCCGCGAAGCCGTAGTTGCCGTGCGCCAGATAGACCTGGTTCGAATACATGGCGAAGATTTGCGGCTTGGTGTAGCGCCGCTCGATCTGCAGCGCGAGAAGAATTTCCTGCATTTTGCGGCGGAAGGTGCGGTCGCTGCGGTCCAGGAACAGGTTGCCGGCCAGCTGCATGGTGATGGTGCTGGCGCCGCCGGTGATGCGGTGCTTCAGCACGTTGCGAAAGGCCGCGCCGGCGATGCGCGGGAAGTCGATGCCCCAGTGATCTTCGAAGTGCTGGTCCTCGATAGCGGTGACGGCGTTATAGAGGATGCGCGGGACCTGCTCGTAGGTCATCAGGATGCGGCGCTGCAGCGCGAAACTGCCGACCATCTGGCCGTCGTCGGCATAAATTTCGGTGACGACAGTCGGGCGGTAGGTCTCCAGCGCACGAATTTCCGGCAGGTCGCTGGCGTAAACGAAAAGCAGGCCGCACGCAGCGCCCAGCGCAATGGAGCAGAGCAGCAGAAACGCCAGCGCCACGCGGTCGATCAGCTTAAAGCGGCGTAGACGCAGAGTGATGGGCGGAAGACTGATCATCGATAAACAAAGTTTAACGCAGATGGAAGTTGTAGCGGGAAGGCGGAGGCTTGCGATGTTTCCAGAGGCGGAAGCAGCCACGCCGGATGAAGGTACTATCGAACGTCCATAAACCCCTTATCTGAAGTGAATTCTGCGGAACATCATCAACACCAAATCTTGTTCAGCAGTACTGAGATTTCTACCTTCGATAGTGAGCTTTTTGCGGTATCCGAGATTTGAAAAATAAATACCGGTGACACCCTGACCGGATTTTCTCGCACAAACTATTCTTGCTTTGAATCCTTCAATGTATTCGTACGAAATCGAATATTCCGGACTTTTTGCATCGTCAAGCGGATTGGAATAGGCACCAAAATCAAAATCCAATCGCACGCCGTCACCTACGAAGAATCCCACAAAGGAATCTATCCCTTGCAGTTTGTGAAATTGCCAGCCTGGCGGGGCAGAAATCGAGAAGCGTCCAGCATCGAGCTCTTGCCAAACGATGGCTGGCTTTGGTACGTCTTGTCCCATTGAAGGAGGGAGAATCCCGACCGCGCTCAATAGAATCGCGGATAACACAACCCTCATCAATTTCCACGTAAAGCCCGTGTTCATCTTGCGCCTCCTGCTAATGTACGGATCTCGAGAACTGACAATTGCCACCTCGTTAACTAGGCGGTTTTGTCTTTTGCGGGTGCGGTCCAGGGATGCGGGAGGCGGGCTTCGATATACGAG
>DATCOK010000451.1:0-4284 GCA_036564765.1 Candidatus Acidiferrum sp.
CGCCAACACGTTGTAGATCAGCGGAAACGCTGCCGCGACCAGAACCGCCACCACCCATCCGTGACGAAGATGCATCATGGTCGGGCACTCTTCACCGCGGCATCAACTCGCAGCCACAATGGCGACACCCAAGCACACCAGCAGTACTCCAGCCCAGCGCATGCCGTTCACATCTTCCTTCAAGAAATATTTCGCGCCGAGCGTTCCCACCACGTAACTCAGCGCTGAAGCGGGAATCACCAGGCTAATGGGCTCCCAGGAGAGCAGCACCAGCAGCAGGTAAAAAGAAAGGGTCATCAACGGAACGCCCAGCCAAAACCACGGGTTAACAAACGCGCGGCCGAGAAATTGGAGTAGCTGTTTGATACGCAAATGTTCCGGGGCGCCCGCCCGCTTCATCCCGTAAGTGACCGCCAATTCACCCGCGGATCCGGAGAGCACAAAAATCAGAAGAGTAACCGCCGTGCGAATCACTGCGCCGGCTCCATGGCCACGCTGGTGCGCGGCTTAGTTTGCCCAACGAGAAATACCCCCAGGCAGATCAGCGCGACGCCCACCCACCGCCGCGGCGAAACCGTCTCACCGAGAAAAAACATGCCAACAAACGTCACCGCGGCATAGCCCATGGCCGACGCTGGCATCACGTAGCTGTAATCCGCCCAGCTCAGCACCGTCATATTTGAGAGCATGAAACCGATAAGGACCAGAATTGCCAGCCAGATGGTCGGGCTGGTCATCGCTGCGCGAAATGCTTGCAGCATTCCAGCGCACGTGAGGTCGACCGCGCCAATCTGCGTCATGCCGTGCTTCAACAGCGAGTCACCGGTGGTGGCGCACACGACCATTACGAAGACCATGAATAGAGTCCTCGCGCGGAGCTTTCGCTCGTGGGACATTTTTACGGGTTAGTCGTTGCCGGAAGCCGACGATACGGGAATCATGGTCTTTTCCGCATCGCCGCCTTCGCGCGCCCACTTCAGACGTTCCGCGCGGAGTTTGAGAAATTCCGTCGCTTCATGGTACAGGCGCTTGCGTTCGTGGCCATCCCAGAGCGCTTCCTTCACGATGCGCCAGACGACCTTAGGGCGGAAATAATATTCGTCGTAGAAGCGATTCACGCCAGCCATCATTTCCACCTTGGAAAGGTGCGGATATTCGATGTGCGGCAACTGGTGTCCGCCGGTGTCGGCCAGCGCTTCCACTTTCAGGAAACCTTCCTTAGCCATGGAGTCGTGCAACTCGGTGCCGGGCATGGCATGCGCCAAAGAAACCTGAATCGTTTCCGGATCCAACTCCTTGGCGAAATCGATGGTCTTCTGAATCGTCTCGCGCGTCTCACCCGGCAAGCCGATGATGAAGTCGCCGTGCACGCGGATGCCGACCTTGCGGCAGTTCTTCATGAAGGTCCGCGCCATTTCCACGGTCGCGCCCTTCTTGATGTTCTTCAGAATTTGCGCATCGCCCGATTCGAAGCCCACAATGAACAGCCGCGCTCCGGCATCGGCCATGGCTTTCAGCGTGTCGTAATCGCTGTGTACGCGCGCCGTCGAGGACCACTGAAACTTCAGTGGCTTGAATTTTCCGCAGAGGTCCAGGACGCGGTCCTTGCGAATGTTAAAAGTATCGTCGTCGAAGAAAATTTCCTTCATCTGCGGAAAATATTCGATGCACTGCTTTACTTCGCGCGCCACGTTTTCCGTCGAACGCGTGCGCCAGGCATGCCCGGAAATGGTTTGCGGCCACATGCAGAAGGTGCAAAGTGCCGGGCAACCGCGCGTGGTGTAGAAGGAAACGTAGGGATTCAGCAAAAACGGCACGTTATAGCGTTCGATTTCGAGGTCGCGCTTGTAAATGTCGGTGGCAAATGGCAGCGCGTCCAGTTCCGCAGTGTGCAACTGCGCTCGCGGCGCGTTGTGCACCACTCGACCGTCCTTGCGATAACTCACGCCCATAATTTCACTGATGGGCTTGCCGTGCGCATATTCCACGACGGAATGGTCAAACTCCCCGCGGGTCACAAAATCGATGTCCTCGCTCGCCATCAGCGTCTCGTCCGGCTTGATGTGCCCGTGCGGCCCGACGAAGGCAATCTTCATGCTCGGATTGGCTTCTTTGATCTTGCGGATGAGCTTCACGTCGCTGTCGAAGCCCACAGTGGAGGTGAATAAAATTAGAAATTCGTAGTCTTTGCAGATTTCAACGGTCTGCTTCCAGTTCACCTTGTGCGGGGAAGCATCCAGCAAACGGCTGCCCGGAATCATCCCGGCGGGATAGGTGAGCCATACGGGGTACCAATAGGACTCGATCTCGCGGGTTGCGGGCCAGCGCGAGCTTGCTCCTCCATCGAAATTCTCAAAACTCGGAGGATTTAACAGTAATGTCTTCATAACATCCGGCATTCTTCACCCTCAGCTTCGGCTAAAACGTTGGCGGACAAACTCCCGCCATGCAGCACCTTGGTAGATCAAGTTCGCTGACTTAGTCGCAAGAACGTTAGTATCCAGTTTACCCGAATTCTCGCTGGCGTCTCAAACCTTTCTCCCATTGGGTGCAATCGGGCACTGAGAGGTTAAATCCAGCAGCGAGTGGAAGATGCGCGGAACTGCGCCAAGGTTATGGGCTCGTGGCTGGTGAGTTGAAATTTCAGAAATTCACGTCGGATGCCGCGGCCTGCAAACGGCTCCAAATTTCTTCGACCCATGCCAGGTGCTCCGGCTTCATGAGCACCGAGCGCAGGCACCTCATAGTCTCCCGATCCTGTTTTAGAGTTGCCGCGGCCGCAGGCCACAAGCTGAGCGGCAGCTCCACAACCGCCAGGTGCAGGTCGCGCTGGGCCGCTGCTTCGAACAGCGCGCGCGACAATTCGGATACTTTGCTTACGCTGTTAGCTTTCGGGGCGAAAATGACCACGTCAAGTTGCGGTTCGAACGGAACCAGGAATCGTGGATCACTCTGCAGCCGCCTGAAGAGCGCCAATGCCGCTTCCCTGCTCTTCGCGAGACTTCTTGCGAACTCGCCGCCCTTCACAAGCGGCAATAATTTCTGGGTGGCCCACAAGGCCGCGGCCACCGCGCCTGGCCGCGAACACTCCAGACTGATTTCGCCAAGGTGCAGTTCGTTGGACGTGAAATAGGTATAAGGCGAATTGTGTTTGTACCAAGCGCCGGACGCCGGATCCTTAAACAGGATGCAGCCGCATCCGTACGGCTGTAGGCCGTGCTTGTGCGGGTCGATGGCGATGGAATCGGCTTCGCCCGCCGCTTTGAGCGCCTCGGATGCTTCGGGGCCTAAATTGTCCACTAGTGAAAAATAGCCGCCATAGGCCGCGTCGGCGTGGATTCGGAATGGATGTTTTTCGCGCAATCGTACGATTTCACTCAGCGGGTCGACCGAACCCGTCGCGGTGGTTCCCAACGTCGCAACGACGGCCGCGATGTCACCTTGCGCGACCCGTGCCTCCAGTGCGCCGACATCGATCCGCCCACGCGAGTCGCACGCAATTTTCTCGAACGGCAACTGCAACACCTTACTGATGCGCTCGTGCGTGTAGTGCGCCTGCGCGCTCGCCAGAATCGTTTGGCCCGGTGCCAATTGTCCGGCCACCCACAAGGCTTCCAAATTGGCCATGGTGCCGCCGCCGCACAAATGGCCCAGAGATGTTTCCCAGCCGAACATGGCGGCGATCTCCGCCACCGCCTCTTTTTCCATCGCGGAGGTCGCCCGTCCTCCGTCCAGCGCGTGATTGTTGGGATTGATGGTCATCGCCAGCGCGTAGGCCAAGCGTGCCACGGGATGCGGCGGCTTCAACATCTGCCCGGCATACAACGGATGAAAGTACGGATAATTATTTTGCAGCCTCGTGGCCGTTTTTGTTAGTACCTCGGTGAGACGATCCATTCCTACTGCGTCGCGTTCGAATTGCGGGAGCGTTTCGAAGCCGCGAAAAACCATTTGCAACGCGTTGGAAAGCACCCTTGCATCCTCCCGCGTGCCGCCTGGCGTTGCAGATGGCGCCGGAGCCTGCGTTGATTGATCCGCGGGCGACCGAGCCTCGCCGGCTTTGTCTGGAGTCATCTATCTACTGCCACACTTTGTCGAGTTGTCCCGCGGCGCGCAGCAATTCCAATTGCGCCTGCTGCCGCGCGAAGTTCGCATCGAGATAGGCCATCCAGCGTTCGTTCTCGCTGAGCCGCGCGCGTTCCACTTCGCGCAAATTCAATTTTCCTTCGGCGTATTGCGACTGGAACACCGCCACGTCCTGCTGCGCCAGCTGCAGCTCAAGCC
>DATCOK010000452.1:0-9352 GCA_036564765.1 Candidatus Acidiferrum sp.
GTCTATCTTCCGGTCGATCAGATTTGTGCGGCGAGTGGTGAGGATTTTCGTTCGTTCACCTTGCAACTGGCCGTGCGCACTGCTTCGTCTCCTGCAAGCCTGGCATCCGCCGTGACCCAGGCGATCCACAACGTGGATCGCGAGCAGGCGGTCATGGATGTGCTGACCATGGACGACCTCATCGCCAATTCCCTTTCGCAGCGGCGCTTCAGCATGCTGCTGCTGGCGGCGTTCGCCGTTCTCGCGCTGGTGCTGGCCGCGGTGGGAATTTATAGCGTGCTGGCCTTCGCGGTGCGCCGGCGGGTGCGCGAACTCGGCATCCGCATGGCGCTCGGCGCGGAGATCAAAGATATTTTGCGCTTGATCGTTTCCGAAGGAATGAAGCCCGCATTGCTGGGCGTAGCGATCGGCGTCGCAGGAGCTTTGGCGCTCGGCCGCGTGCTGGCAAGTTTGATTTATGGCGTCAGTGCTACCGATCCGCTCACGTTTACCGCTGTGGCGGCGTTGCTCGCGACGGTGGCGCTTATCGCCAGCGTTATTCCCGCGTTGCGAGCGACGCGCGTCGATCCTACTCGCGCTCTACGCGATGAATAGTCGGGTCACAAAAAATAACTCTCCGTAGCTGGAGCACCATAAAATCCGGAGAGACTAGGCTTTGCGCGCCCGCACTTCGAGATATTCCGCTTTGACGTGAATTTCGTTTGGCGGGCCTTCGTTGTGGTCGCTCCACAACTTTTCCAGATCGGCGCGCAGTGCCTCCTGCCCTGCGGCATCGAGCCGCGAGAAGGCCACTTTGGTGGGGCCGAAATATTCCCGAAAAAATTGCACCACTTCCGCCGCCGGAAACGGGAATGCAAATTCCAGATAACGCGGGGTGGTCTCGGCCTTCCATCCCACTTTCGCGAAGCGCTCTTTCACCAAATCCTCTTTGCCCCACCAGACTGGCGGCTCCAAGCCCTCGGGCGGCGGCAGATACTTGGCGTTGATGGCAAAGTTTTTGCCTACAAATCCGCTGGGCGTCCAGTTGGCCATGGCGACAAGTCCATTCGCGCGGCACACGCGGGTCAATTCCGCAGCTACCAGCGCGGGACGCGGCGCGAACATCGCTCCATACATGCTCACCACGGCGTCGAACTGCCCGTCCGGAAATGGCAGCGCTTCGGCGTCGCCCTCGCGAAAATCCGCCGTCAGGCGCTCTGCCGCGGCGCGCGCGCGCGCCTGCTCCAGCAGATTTGTGGCGATGTCCACCCCGGTAACCTTCGCGCCTTTGCGCGCCGCGGGAATCGCCAAATTACCGGTGCCGCACGCCACGTCCAGCACATCCGAACCAGCACGCAAATTCAGACGCTCGATGAACCACTCACCTTCCGCCGCGTTGTATTTGGCGATCTGCCCGAAGTCTCCGGCCATCCACGCGGACTTCATGTTGTTCTTCAATTGTTCGATCGGCGGTCCCGACGTTCCCATTTTTCCTCCGCAGCGGTACCTTATCACAAGCATTCACGCCTGCTGCGCGGCGATGTCCGGCGAACACTGAAAGTAACCGTCAGCACGGTGCGCGCGTGTGACATGTCGTTGAATTTTTGACGGCGCGGGGCTTACCATGTTTGCAATTACAGTAGGTCTATTCCGGAGCCATGCGTAAGACGACTCTTCATCAACTTTTTTGCGCCGCATTCTGTGTTTCCTCGACGGCAGGCTCGGCCGCCGCGCGAAGTCCGCATTCCGCCGACGAAGTTCGCTCGATCATTCTGCGCAGCAAGCATCTCGGCGCACACGGCATGGGCTACGGCGACCGCTCGCTCAACGAACTGGCGCACCAACTCACGCCTGAAGATGTTCCGGTGTTGATCGATCTGCTCGCCGACCAGCATCTGCGCACTGGCGTGAGCTTCGCGCTGGCCTCGCAATGCGCAGCCTCGATCGAGCCTACCCACGACGCGGCCGTCGAGCACAAGCTGCAGTTTTATGAAGCGCAGGAAGTATTGGATTTGATTACGGGCTTCGCCGGCTGCTCCGCCAACGCCAAGGAAAAAGCCGGGGCGATGCGTTCGGAACTAACCGCACTAGGCGACGCGGACCTTGCCAAATCTTCAGCCCGCGCAAAGCTAGAGGCCGAAAACGACGCGCGCATCCAGCGCAACGGTTTGAAAATGCTGGATCCCAAGCAGGCCGCCACACTCACGCGCGAGGAGCGCGAAGAGGTTTACCACCGCTCGCTAAAGGCCATGGGCCTCGACGAAAATGGCCCGCTCACTTCGCAGCAACGCGACCTGGTGAATCGCATGTACCGCACCATGGTGCTCGGCGAACCCGGCCAGCCCAAACCGCAACAGCAATAGATAACACCAACGCGGAAGATTGTTTGCCCGTAGAAACAATCAGCTGAGCGCGCGCCGAAAAAATGTCAGCATGCGATAGCCCGCGACGTAACTGAAGGGCCGCAACTCCAGTGAATAGTGCCCGCACGCCAGCCCCAGCACTCGCGGATGCGAACCGTGCTTGCGCAGCGCCTCGAGCATCTGCTCGGTCAACTCCGGCAACATGGTCGGATCGTATTTTCCATAGACCATGAAGCAATTGCGGTCCGCTCCGAGGCCGCGCTCTACGTAGGGCATGGGACTGATCGGCGCCCAATACTCGCGCAACTCTTCCACGGTCACGTGATGCCGCAAACTTTCCCACACGTGATTCGTGGTCATGCCCTGGCTCACCACATCCGCGTAATAGGTGGAGATGTGAAAAAATCCGCCGGCGCGCACCGCTTCATCGTGCATCAGCGCGATGTAGCCGATGGACGAGCCGATGCTGGTCCCCAGAATTCCGAGCCGCGCGTAACCCTGCTGCTCGAGCCAGCGCAAGCAGCGCCGCGCGTCCTGCACGCCCTGGCGGTTGGCCTGCAGCGTCAGTCCGATATTCGGCCCGCAAATCTGGTCGGCGCGCTCGTGACCTTTGGCCATGCGCCGGTCGTGATAGGGCATGCTCAACTTCACCGCGGTAATTCCCAGTCTCTGAATCCATTCGCACAGCCCGCGCTGCCCGTGCCACTTGGCGTTCCAATTGGGAAGCACCAGCACCGCCGCGCCGCCCGGCTTCCCCGGAAAAATCTGCGCGTGCACGGTATTGTTCTCCGGCCAGGCCGATTCGACGGAACTGGGAAAGGTCAGAACATTCTCGTCATCGACATGAAAATCCGGCGGCGGAGTGGTAGCGAACCACTCATGGCTGGTGTCAATCGCGTGCCGCGCATACTGCCGCACAAATTCCTGCGGATTCGACTCCGTCGCGCTCCCGCCGATATGCTCCAACCCCCACGCAAACGGCGCCACACGCCGGTTGTCGTCGGTGGTCCACCGCCGGTGCTCATAGCGCCGAATTTTCCGCTCAAACCACTTCATAGAATCCAATTTCCACTATAGCGAGGCAAAAAGACCCGCGCAAACAGCCCACCTTAGAAACGTTTGCCCAAAGCTACAGAGAGCTACAGCCTGCTGCCTGTTAGCCATCCGACACTTTGCCTGGCCCGATGGATTGAGGCCGCCACGCCTCTGTGGCACAGTCACTGCGTGGTCCTCTTCTTCTTTTTTCTTTTTGGCATCGTGATCGGAAGTTTTCTGAATGTGTGCATTGCGCGCATTCCGGAGGGCATTTCCATCGTTTCGCCGGGGTCGCGTTGTCCACGGTGCCTGACGCCCATTAAGCCGTATGACAACGTGCCGGTACTGGGCTGGCTGTGGCTGCGCGGCAAGTGCCGCTCCTGCGGCCTGCCCATCTCTCCGATGTATCCACTGATCGAGTTCGCCACCGGCCTGCTCTTCGTGGCCTGCTATTTGAGTTTCGACATTACCCCCGCCACGTTCAAGTGGCTGCTGTTTGTCTGCATCATCATCGTGCTGACCATCACCGACCTGCGCGTGCGACTCCTGCCCGACGCGGTGAACGGCCCTGGATTTCTGGCAGGCCTGATCTTCGCGTTGTTCGTTCCGCCGGCCGACGGCACCGCTAACCTGCTGAACGTCCAAATTTTTCACAACGCCACCCCCGAGCGCCTCATCGGCATGCTCGACGCGCTGATCGGGGCAGCCTTCGGAAGCCTCCTGCTCTGGGGCGCGGCGGCAGCCTACAAACTGGTGCGCGGCCGCGAAGGCATGGGTTTCGGCGACGTGAAGATGATGGCCATGGTGGGCGCTTTTGTCGGCTTGCGCGGCTCGTTCATCACCATTCTTTTGGGCACGCTGCTGGGCAGCATTATCGGACTCGCGCTGATCATCGCGCTCTATGCCATCGGCTGGAAGCGCGCTCTCGCGGAACGCGCCAGCCGCCGCGGACTCGGCAAAGTGGGGTCGCTGCGCTGGGCCATCGCCAGCCAGTATCAACTGCCGCTTGGAACATTTCTCGGTATTGGCGCGCTGGTGGTGGTGTTTCTCTTCTCCTCGCCGGTCATCAATCTGGCCACCGGCCGCCGCTAGGCAAGCGGCGTTTATCGTTACGGCTACCGTTGCCCCGGCAACCTCATGAAGCGGTAGAATAGATCGAGGCTGAAAGGCCTGGAACGTCGGCATTTTCGCGTTGGAAAGCAGGATTCATGCGCGCCAAACCAGTACTCAAAGCCTTCCTACTGGGCACATCGGCCTTCTTCGTGGCGTATCCCGTTTTGGCACAGCCGCAGGACGCTTCTCAGCAATCCGGCGACCCGATCGCCGAAGCCGCGCGGCGTTCACGCGAAGCCAAGCAAAACGCTGCGAAACCGCGCAAGGTTTACACCGACGATGACGTGGCGCGCTCCAAGCCCGAGCCCGCGGCTTCTACGGACGCTTCGTCAACCGATAAAAACGCCACTACCACCGACTCTGCTGGTCAAACGGGCACTACCGCAAAAAAGAACACCACGGTGAAAGAAAAGCCGCTCACCCCCGCCGAGCAGGAAGCCAAGAAAGAAGCGGACTGGCGCAAACGCTTCCGCGAACAACACGAAAAAATCGCGCGCGCCGAAAAAGAACTCGACATTCTGCAGCGCGAAACGGAAAAAGCCCAGGTGCAGTATTATCCCGACCCGCAGAAAGCGTTAGAGGAGCAATATTCCCGCAAAGATATCAACGACAAAGACGCCAAAATCGCGGCGAAACAACAGGAAATCGCACAGCTCAAACAGGGCCTCTCGGATATGGAAGACGCGTTACGCGCCGCCGGCGGGGATTCCGGTTGGGCCCGGTAGATTCCGCAGTGCTGGCCCCGAACAATCTGAAGTCCCTTCGCTAATCTTAACCAGTGCCTCGAACGGCGGTGTGTAACGCGACTGTGCCCATGGTCCAGACGCGATATTTCACCGCTGCAAAACCGACGGTGCTCATCAACTCGGCTAATTGTTGCGGGCGAAAGAATCTTGCGACCGACCGCGGGAGATACGTGTACGCTTCGCGGTCGCCGGAGAGCATGGCGCCGATGCGCGGTAATATTTGGCGGAAATACCAGCGGTAGGCGTCGCCGAGAATTCCCTCCGGCGGCTCGGTAAATTCCAGAATCGCTAGCGTGCCTCCTGGTTTTAAAACGCGGCGCATTTCGCGGAGACCTTCCTCATAGTTCGCCAGATTGCGAAAGCCGAACGCGGCTGTCACCAAATCAAACGATGCGTCTGCGAACGGCAGGCGTAACGCGTCCGCCTCGAGAAATGGAATCGCGGCAGCGCTCTTGGCTCGCGCTTGCACCAGCATGGGATGCGCGAAATCGGCGCCGATGATGCGCGCGCGGCCGGCGCGCGCCAACGCGAGCGCCAGATCTCCTGTTCCGCAGCACAAATCCAGCACCACGGCTTCCGGCCGCTGCAGAATGGGCCGCAGAATTCGCGCGGTGCGCGCGCGCCACAGGCGATCGAGTTGCAGCGACAAAACGTGATTCAGCAGATCGTAGCGGGGTGCAATCTGCGTAAACATCTCGCGAACTTTTCCGGAGGCTTCTGCCTCGGTTTGCGTGCCTTCCGGCCGCGTGCCTCTTGCGGGTGCCACGGCCTGGGTCATAGGGATTTTCCGCCACCGTCCAGAATGCTCGGCGCAAATTGCAACACGCTTTGAAGCGCATCGAGCGGAACATTATCTCGGGACTGTGCCGAACCAATGCGCGGCGAAAGCACGAAGCGCAACTTCCCCGCCTGAACTTTTTTATCCGTGCGCATCGCGGCAATCAATTTGTCCGGGGTGACCCGCAGCCAAGCTGGCAAATGTCCCACGCGCCGCACCAGCGAAATCACCCGCGACACGTCGTTCGCCGCGGTAAATCCAATTTCGAGGCCCAGCAGGGCCGCCACCATCATCCCCCAGTTCACTGCTTCGCCGTGCTTGTAGCGGCGGTATTTCGTGAGGCTTTCAAGCGCGTGACCGCAGGTGTGACCGAAATTCAGAATCTCGCGCAAGCCCGATTCGCGTTCATCGCGGCTCACCACCTGCGCTTTGAGCTCCACGCAGCGAGGGATCACATAGGCCAACGCCGCGGCATCGCGCTGCAAAACCTTGCCCAGATTTTTTTCGAGGTACACGAACAACTTTGCGTCGGCAATCACGCCATACTTGATGACTTCCGCGAGGCCGCTGCGATATTCGCGCTCCGGCAGGGTTCGCAACAGGTCGTAATCCACGAATACGGCGCGCGGCGGATAAAACGCGCCGACCAGGTTCTTCCCTTCCGGCAAATTCACGCCGGTCTTGCCACCAATGGCGCTATCCACTTGCGCGACCAGGGTGGTGGGGATATGCACCAGCGCGACGCCTCGCAAATAGCTGGCCGCCACGTACCCGGCCACGTCGCCTACCACTCCGCCACCCACTGCGATAATCAACGTCTTGCGATCTGCTCCCGCGCGCGAAAGCGAACGGCACAACAGTTCCACCGATCGCATTTCTTTTTTGGCTTCCGCGTCATTAAATAGATGTAAATTCTTCCGCTGCTTAACGGGGATGGATTTTTTTAGATGTTTCCCAACGGCGCCCCAAACCCGCGGCGAAGAAATTACCTGCATGGAAGAAAAGCCGCCCATCGCAGCCAAGTCTCGCGCCACGCGACGCAAAACTCCCGCCCCGCACACCACGGAATAGGCTCCATTCCCTGCTTTGACTTTTATGTTTTTAACCGGCATCCCCGAAACGATATCAGTAATCCGCAGCGCTGACACGCTGTCCCCCGGAAACATTTCCCTGGTCCGACATTCGTGGTGATAGGAGCGAAAAGAAAAAGCTGCAGAGCGGGTGCCGCACCCTCAGGTTTCTGGAGGGTGCGGTTCGTAACGTGGTAACACCAGAGCTCAATGCGAGGAGCGCACGTATCTGAATTTCTGTTACGACCACGCTTCAATCTGCCCGATTTACTTCTGCAGTTCCGCCACACTCTCCAAAAAAACGTGGCCGGTAATCGCCAGACTCTTCCCACTGATTTTGTCCAGGGTATCGTCGGCGGTGTGCCAGAAAATTACGTCCGAGCTTCGATCCAGGTCAATCACATCCGTCGAGGGCACCTTGCGCTTCAAAAACGAATCATGGTCGTCTTCTACGGGCGCGGAAGTCTCCTCAAACACATCTTTATAACCGAGCCGCGCCGCCGTCTTCCACACCAGATCGGTCAACGCTTCGGTGGAAGTAGACTCTCGCTGGAAATGCAGCGACTTGCTGCCCACCAGGTCCGCCAGAATAAATGCCTTAATCTTCGGCAAATCGCCGCTGGCCGCGAATTTTGCGGCCATCTGCCGGCTGCCGTAGCGGCTGTCGGTCTCGCTCCAGGCCTTCATGGCTTCTTCACCATCAAAAAACGCGATCCAAACCGCGTTGCGCCCGTGCTTGGGACAAAGCAGTCGCGCCAACTCCAACATCACGCCGGTCGAAGAACCACCATCATCCGCGCCGACAAACTGAATGTCCTTGCGCAACACGGTGTCGTAATGCGTTCCCAATAAAATGATGGAGGACTTGTTTCCCGGAATCTTCACCAGGATATTTTTCATCGGCAAGCGCCCGACCGGCGTGTCCGCGTTGAAGGCGTCGACATCCACGGTGCAGCCATAACTTTTCAATTGCGACAAAATATAATCCTGCGCCTGCAAAATCGCCTGCGAGCCGGATGGACGCGGGCCGAACTCGACCTGCTTGGCTACGTGTTCGAAGGCCCGCTTGCCGTCGAATCCTCCGACCTTTTCCGGCGCCGGCGTGTCGTCCAACCCGCTCTGCCCCGCGGGCACCAATCCACCACCCGGCGTACTTGCGGCCGTGGAAGTTGGCGCGCCCTGCCCTTGTTCCGTATTGGCTTTGCAGCCCGCCAGCGCGAGCAATCCGGTGCAAGTCAGGAAAACGAGCTGCATCGAAAATTTCTTCGCTCCACGCGTCCATGGCACGACGCCGTTCTTCTCCAAAAAAAGCTCCATTCTCGAATGCACCTAGTGCGCCTCCGCGGCCGCGGCCAACCGTCGGTTCCGCTTGCCCACCACCAGCGCGGACACCCCAATTCCGATGAAATAGAGAACAATCATCGGTGCCATCACCAGCAACATGGTCAAGGCGTCGGGCGTTGGCGTCACGATTGCCGCGATAATGGCGATCACCAGAATCGCATACTTCGAATTCACGAACAGAAACTTGGGCGTCACGATGCCGAACAAAGTCAAAAAGAAAATCAGCACCGGCAATTCGAAAATCACTCCGGCGCCCAGCAACCCCATCAGCGTCAGATCGAAATATTCATTGATGCTGATGAGCGGCACCACCGGACCCTGAAAACCGATCAGAAATTTCAGCACCTTAGGCAGCATCATGAAATAGCCAAACCCGATGCCCGCCAGAAACAAAAAGACCGTGGAAAAAAGAAAGCCGGTGGTGGCGCTGCGTTCATGACGATACAGCGCCGGGGCCACAAACAACCAGAATTGATAGAGGACCACCGGCGATGCCAGCACCAGTCCCAGATAAATGGAAAGGGTAATCAGCAAACTCAGATAGCCCGTGGGATTGGTGTAGACCAGTTGTTGCGTGAGGTGCTGGTCTGCGAGAGCCTTCAACATCGGCTTGGTCAGCCACGCTACAAAATGCGGCGCCACGAACCAGCCGACGCCCGCGCCGGCCGCCACAGCAATGAGTGAATTGATGATGCGCTTGCGCAGCTCCACTAAATGTTCGAAGAAGGTCATCTGTCCGCCGGGATCGGCGTCCGGCGTTACCGGCGGCATGATGGAAGCTTCAGGCGGGGTACTGGTCATGAGGAACATCAAGAAGAACGGGCGCTTTCGCGCCACTCACTTCGCTGCTGCCACTCGTGTTTCCCGTTTCACCACTAATGCTAACGCGATCACCATTGGCGTTAGCGTGGCCACCATTGGCAT
>DATCOK010000453.1:0-11535 GCA_036564765.1 Candidatus Acidiferrum sp.
CTCCGCATAACAAAGCCCCGCGAAGGCGCAACCCAAACCGGAGAGCACAAAGGACAGCATCAGGCCCGGCCCCGCGTAATGCGCGCCCAAACCCGAAAGCACGAAAATCCCCGCGCCGATGATGGCGCCCACGCCCAGAGCGGTGAGCTGAAACGGCCCCAAGGTCCTTTTCAAGCTGTGCGTGCCGGCTTCTTGCGACTCCGACATCAACATGCTCATCGGCTTTTTAGCGAATAGCGGGTTGCCCATGCACTTCTCCCGGAGAGGTTATCCCCACTGAATCAGTCCAAATTGGACCACAAAACCAAACCCATTACGTCAGCTAATCCCAAAGAATTACCCTGCCATCTCGAACCATCCACGCCTTAACTACATGTCATTCCCGGCGCGCCAGAGGCGGGCGAGGAATCTGCTTTCTGAAGCGCCGCAGCAGCACACAACCGAACGAATCATTCCACAGGTCGCGCCACACCCCTCCGCGACCACACCAGATATACCGGCACTCCTAACAACACAATTAGCAACCCCGGCCAGGTCGTCTGCGTCTTGTACAGCAACAAAACAAACATAATCGCGCAGGCGGCCACAATATAAAGCAGCGGCACAAACGGATACCCAAACGCTCGGTAAGGCCGCTCCGCATCCGGCCTCTTCGCCCGCAAAACGAAAATCCCCGCGATCGTCAGCACGTAAAAAATCAGCACGGAAAACACCACGTAGTCCAGCAGGTCGTTATAGAGATTCCCGTACGTCACCACTCCCGCGCCATCCATATGCCGCGTCCGCAACAGGATCAACACGATGATCCACACGCCCTGAAACAGCAGCGCCACCGACGGCACTCCACGCTTATTCAGCGTCCCGGTTGATCGGAAAAACAATCCATCCTTGGCCATCGCATACGCTACCCGCGCCCCGCCCAGGATCAAGCCATTGTTGCAACCAAATGTGGAGATGATGATCGCCACCGCCATGATCGACGCGCCGATCGGCCCGAACACTGCATTGAGCGCGGCCGACGCCACCCGGTCGTCGGGAGCGTGCTGAATCTGCGCCAGCGGCAACGCGCACAGATACGCAATGTTCGCCAGCACATACAGCGTAATGACAATAATGGTGCCGAACGCCATCGACAGCGCGACGTCCCGTTTGGGGTTTTTTACCTCCGCGGCCGTGAACCCAATGTTGTTCCAGGCGTCCGCCGAAAACAGCGATCCCACCTGCGCCACTCCAAACGCCACGAACAAGCCGAAAGCCCCGCTGGCGGCCGTAATCGTCGGAACCCAGCCCCGCAGAAAATCCGCTCCCGGCGCAATCGGCTCCGCCCCGCGAATCGCCCAGAACTGCGAAAAATTGTCGTGAATCGCCGCCGCATTGCGTCCCACAAACACGCAAAGAAAGATCAGCCCCAGCAGCGACAGCGTCTTCGCACTGGTAAAAATATTCTGAATAATCTTGCCCAGCTGCACGCCCAACGTATTCAAAAACGTCAGAAAAATAATCATCAGCACTGCCACCAGTTGCTGCACCGATAAACTGATGGCGTACTTCGACGAAATTGTCAGCGGATGCACGATCCACGTCTGCGGGGAAATCGCCGGCGCCAATACCCCCAGATACCGCGCAAATCCGATCGCCACCGCCGCAATCGTGCCCGTCTGAATCACCAGAAACAGCGTCCACCCGTACAAAAATCCCCACAACGGCGAATACGCCTCGCGCAAGTAAATATATTGTCCGCCCGCGTGCGGAAAAAGCGCCGCCAACTCCCCATACGAAAGCGCCGCCGAAATCGTCAGCAACCCGGTAATGATCCACGCGAACAGCAGCCCGCCCGCCGACCCG
The DNA here is from genome assembly GCA_036564765.1 of Candidatus Acidiferrum sp. Taxonomy (GTDB): domain Bacteria; phylum Acidobacteriota; class Terriglobia; order Acidiferrales; family UBA7541; genus Acidiferrum. The sequence goes on from DATCOK010000453.1 coordinate 1,846, forward strand.
GTCTGCCGCGAAATATCTGCTGCCACAATAAAGATTCCGGAGCCGATCATCGACCCCACCACGATCATCGTCCCGTCGAAAAGCCCGATTGCGCGCACGAACCCGCCCTCACTGCGCGCCACATTCGCGATAACCGGCGTGGTAGCGGGCGTAGGCCTGTCGGCCATCTTCAGCGGCTCCGCCCCGCGTCGTTCAACTTCTCCGAGGCCAGTTTTTCCGAGGCCTGACCCAATTTCTCCGAGGTCTCGCTAATTTTTTTGGAGTTCTCACTAATATTTCCGCGTTCCAGCAACTCCACAAACTCCCGGGCCCTTCGACCGACATCCTCAGCCCGCAAAATATCGCTGATCACCGCCACCGAATCCGCCCCCGCCTTGATCACCTCCGCCGCGCGCTCCAGCGTAATCCCCCCAATCGCCACAATCGGCTTCTCGGTCATCGCCCGCGCTCGACGCACTAACTCCACCCCCACCACCGGATCCGGATTCATCTTCGATCCAGTAGCAAAAACCGGTCCCACCGCTACATAATCCGCCGAACTCCCCGTCGCCTCCACAAGCTGCCCCTCATTGTGCGTCGAAACCCCCACCCACTTCCCCGCACCAATCACCGCCCGCGCCTCTCCCACTCCCAAGTCATCCTGCCCCACGTGCACACCATCAGCATCCGCCAGCGCCGCCACATCCGCGCGGTCATTCACAATAAATCGCACCTTATGAGGTTTGAAAAACCCCGCAAGCTCTCGCGAAGATTCGAACAGTTCCCGTGCCGTCGCCCGCTTATTACGGTACTGCACCAAACACACCCCGGCATCCACCAGGCTTTTCGCGCACTCTATCTCAGGGGTCTTCAGCAATGCTGCGTCTAATATCACATACAGCCGCGGCAGAACAAGGCGCATGAAAGTTTATTTTCCGTTTGTACCCAATAAACGCTCAATAAAATGCGTATCAAAATTCCCCGCCGCAAACTGCGCATCCGCCAGAATTCTCCGGTGCAGCGGAATCGACGTTCGAATCCCCTCAATTACAAACATCTCCAGCGCCCGCTTCATTCGCCCAATCGCCTCCGCCCGGTCCCGCCCCTTCACAATCAGCTTCGCAATCATCGAATCGTAATACGGCGGAATCACCGCATCCGCGTGCGCCGCCGAATCCACGCGCACCCCCGTCCCGCCCGGGGCCTGAAACGTGGTAATCCGCCCCGCCGACGGCACAAACGTCTCCGGATCTTCCGCATTAATGCGGCACTCGATCGCGTGACCCGAAAAGTGCACCTCGCCCGTCGCCTCCTGCAGCCGCTCCCCCGCCGCGATTCGAATCTGCGCCTTGATCAAATCCACGCCAGTAACCAGCTCGGTCACCGGATGCTCCACCTGAATCCGCGTATTCATCTCAATAAAATAAATCGCCCCATCTTCATCCCGCAAAAATTCCACCGTGCCCGCATTTGTATATCCAATTTTCGCCAGCGCCTTCACCACCTTCGCGCCCAGGTCCTTACGCTGCTTGGCGTCGATCGCTGGCGACGGGGACTCTTCCACCAGTTTCTGATGCCGCCGCTGAATGCTGCACTCCCGCTCGCCCAAGTGAATAATCTGCCCGTGCTGATCCCCCAGCACCTGGTACTCGATGTGCCGCGGCCGCTCGATAAATTTCTCCGCGTACATATCCGGATTCCCAAACGCCTGCTGCGCCTCGCTCCGCGCCGCCTGGTACGAAGAAAGCAAATCCTCGTAGCGCCGCACAATGCGCATCCCGCGCCCACCGCCGCCCGCGGACGCCTTCAATATCAACGGATACCCAATCTTCTCGGCCGCCGCCGCCAGCTGCTCTTCGCCTTCGACAATCCCGTCGCTTCCCGGCACCGTCGCCAGCCCCGCCGCGCGAATCTCCCGCCGCGCCCGGTCCTTGTCGCCCATCATTTCAATAATTTCCGGCGTTGGCCCGATAAACGTAATTTCCGACGCTTCGCAAACCTTCGCGAAGTTGGCATTCTCCGAAAGAAACCCATACCCCGGATGAATCGCATCCACGTTGGTAATTTCCGCCGCGCTGATCACCTGCGGAATATTCAGATAACTCTCGCTGCTCCGCGGCGGCCCGATGCACACCGCCTCATCCGCGAAGCGCACATGCAACGAATTGCGGTCGGCCTCGCTATACACCGCGACCGTGGAGATCCCCAGCTCTTTGCAGGCGCAGATGACCCGCAGCGCAATCTCGCCGCGATTCGCTACTAGAATTTTCTGGAACATGTCCGAGGGGCGCCCAGCTACTTCTTCCTGCCGGCGCGGATGCCGAACAGCGGCTGCCCATACTCCACCGGCTGGCCGTTTTCGACGTAGACGCGCACGATCTCCCCGCTCGCGTCCGATTCAATCTCATTCATCAATTTCATTGCTTCCACGATGCACAGCGTCTGCCCGCTTTCCACGTGCGAGCCCACCTTCACGAACGCTTCCGCGCCCGGACTCGGCGCCCCATAATACGTCCCCACAATAGGCGACTTGATGAGATGTAAGTCTTCCTTCGGCCGCGATTCAGCTGCAGGCGCAGCCGATGCCGCGCCTGATGACGCCGTCTGCTCGGCGCTCCCGCCGCCCGCCACAATAATCTCCGGCGCATACGCGCTTCGCGGAGCCTGCATCACCACGCCCGCCGAAGGCTTGCGCAAACGAATCCGCAAATCCCCTCGCGAGTATTCAAACTCCTCGAGGTTATGCTCCGTCATGAACTGCAATAGCTGCTCGATTTGCTGGATTTCCGGGGCTGCGAAACTACCGGCGTCCTGTTTCGTAGTCTTTTTACGCTTCATGCCTGTCTTTAGATCTCGATAAGATCCCGCGTGGGGCGGGTCAAGACTTCAATGCGACTCTCGTGCACCACCACATCATCTTCGATACGGATTCCGCCGACATCCTCTATATATATCCCCGGCTCGATGGTAATCACGTTCCCGGGTTCCAGCCGCTTTTTCTGCCCTCGCGCTATGCGCGGATCCTCATGGATTTCCAGGCCTAGTCCGTGCCCCGTGCTGTGCACGAAATATTTCCCCAGGCCGCTGCGCTCCAGCACTTGCCTGGCAGCCGCATCCACGTCCCCGCAGGTCACCCCGTTCTTCACCGTCGCGATGGCCGCCACCTGCGCGTCCTGCACCGCTTTGTACCACTCCCGCGTGCGTTCTGGAGCCTTCCCCACGTACACAGTGCGAGTTATGTCGCTGCAATAGTGCGCGAGTATAGCACCCAGGTCTAGTACGACCAATTCATTTTTCTTCAGTCGCTTGGCGGTCGGCCGCGCATGCGGCAGCGCCGCGCGCTCGCCAAAAGCCACAATTGTTTCGAACGCCGGACGCGAAGCTCCCAGCTTGCGCATCTGATATTCGATCTCCGATGCAATCTCAAACTCCCGAACACCCGGCTTCAGGAGCGTAATGGCATGCTCCACCACCTGCCCCGCCAGTATCGCCGAGCGCCGCATCACCGCTAGTTCCTGCTCATCTTTGCGCATCCGCAGCCCAGCGACCACGCTCGGTGACGAGACCCAACGGCACTGCTTCCCCGCCGCTTTTTTCACCGCGGTAAACTGCGCCACAGACAGTTGCCCGGAATCGAATCCCACATTTTTGATCTTACTGGCGGCTAAAAATTGGCCGGTCGACTCCAGCGCCGACGTTTTCTGCAACACCACATTTACGCCCGAGGTTTCGGCCTTGGCTTGACCAACAAACCGCCCATCCGTAAGTAACGTGGCCGAACGCTGCGACAACACCAGCGCCCCGGAGTCACCCGTAAATCCAGTCAGGTAATACCAATCCGCCGGGTGGGTCACCAACAACCCGTCAAGTGCAGCCCTACTCAGGCTCTGCGCCAGCGCTTTTCGTCGTTCCCCGAATGCCTTGATCATAAAAACAATCGAGGAGACCGAAGTCTCCTCGACCTGCTCCCTTTAGGGTGATTTTTCTGCGGCTGCGCCGCCTTAAGTATCCAGGCCTGGCAATTATCCAGGAATGATGCGCGGCGTCAGGAAGAACAACAACTCCTGCGACGACACCGAAACGTTGGTCCGCTTGAACAGGTTGCCGATTACCGGAATGCTCCCCACCACCGGCACTTGCGTAATGTCCACGCGCTGTGAGGATACGATAATGCCGCCGATCACGACTGTGCCGCCGTCCGCCACCGTTACCTTGGTTTCCGCAGACTGCGTGTCCAGTGCCGGAATACCCTGCACTCGCGGGATACCGGAATCGATCTGCGTGTTCTCGACAATCACATCCATGAACACCGTGCCTTCCGAGGTGATTTGCGGCGTCACTTCCAGCTTCAACACCGCGTCGATGAACTGTACCGAGATCGTGTTGTTGATGGTCGTCTGGATGGGAATCTTGGTTCCCTGCTTGATGGTGGCCTTCTCGTTGTTCTGCGTAATGACCTTTGGCTTGGACAGCAATTTCCCGACGCCCTTGGCTTCCGCCGCGGTGATAAAGAAGTCCACCGCGAAGTTCGGCGAGCGATGCGAAAAACCAAAGCCGCTCGTGGGCGCGCCCGCGCTCAACGAAGTGTTCAGTGGTAAGCCGGAAGTTACGCCGTTTCCGGAGGTCTGGCCCGTCCCGACCGACACTGGTGCCGGAGGAATTCCTGCGCCCGATGTTACGCCGCTGCCGCCCACGGCCGGTGTACCGCTAAACAACGACCGTCCGCCGGTGGTGGTGCCAGCAAAACCCAGTTCCGTACCGATGTCTTGCGCGAAGGAACGCGAAGCCGAAACCACCCGCGCTTCGATTTCCACCTGCTGCGACTTGCGATCCAGTTGGCGAATCAGGTTGTCGATAGTGGGAATGACCGAAGGAATATCCCGGATAATCAGTTGGTTCGAACGGTCGTCTGAAAGAATATCTCCACGCACGCTCAGGAATTTCTTCAGCGTATCCTTCATCGTCGAGGACTTGCCATAGCTGAGCACACGGGTTACGGTCACCGGAGCCACCGCTTCCGCCTGAGCCTTTTCCAGGTCGCGCTGTGTTTCCGCTTCCTTCTTCAGCGTGTCCCGCGTGGCGATGCGCAGTACGTTGCCATGCAGTTGCTTATCCAGGCCGTTGTTCTGTAACACGATATCCAGCGCCTGGTCCCAGGGAACTTCGTCCAAAACAATCGTCAGGTTGCCCTTCACCGCCGGATCCAGCACCACGTTCAACCCGCTGATTTCGTGGATCAACCGGAAGAAGTCGCGCAGATCCACATCTTTCAAGTTCACCGAAATCGGCTCGCCGGTATACTGCCCGGCCGGCGCCGCCATCGGAGAAACCTGTGTGGAACCGGCTAGCGTGCCTGCCGCGGTGTTCGCTTGCTGCGCCGCTGCTTGGGCCGCTTGCCCTGCGGAAGCCGAAGGACGAGCAGCTTCGCTCTTGCCGCCGTACGAAGCCAGCACCACCCCTGGTTGTGTCAATTCGCCGGGCAAAGCAAAACGCGCCGAATCCGAATGATTCTTCTTAGCGGTAGGAACGCTCGCATTGCTCGAAGTATTCGCTCCGCCTTCCGTGAAATCCACCACCACCGCGCGCCCGTCGTGCGACACGCTGTAGCGTGCAGCTCCCGCCAGATCAATTACCACCCGAACCACATCGTTGCGGTACTGTCCCAGCCGCACGTCGCGCACTGGTCCCGCGGCATCCGGAACCACGGTCTTCTGCGTACCCAGACGCGCACCGCTGAAATCCAGCACCAGCCGGTCGGGGTTCTGCAATCGGGCCGCGCGAGCGTCCAGTTTGCCTTCGCCGTCGACCCGCACGCTGACGCTTTGCGCCGCCGTCTGCAGGATCGCCACGCTGGAGATCACCGCCGTCTTGCTTGTCGCGGCCGTAGTCTCCTGCGCCTGCGCGGGCAATATCGTTGCTCCCGCCGTCAAGCTGGCGAGCATCAGGAAACCAGACCGTAGGGCTGGCGAATTCGTCTTCATTGCTCATCTCCTGCGTTCGAGTAAATTCTCTTGTTCACTTGACGCTCCGTCGGTTTACCGAAAGCGTCTTTGCCCGTTTCATGGAACGAGACTCCGTCCATGGCAATCTTCTCCACCTTGCCGTCGTACAACTGATCCCCTTCGTGCAAAAAGTACGTGCGCTGCTGGGGATTGCTGACCACCGCGATCATGCCGTTCGGCGAGTGCACGATGCCATCAACCTTTAGCGTGTTGATCTGCAATCCGCCCTTGCCCGGAGGAAGATTTTTGGCCGCGTCCATCTGCGCCTTCTGGCGCCCCACCAGCGATTCGAATGGATCGCGTCGCGGAGCCCGTGCCGCCTGCGCCTTTGCGCTGCCGTCCGCATCCACGGTCGGCTTGTCGCTCGCGCTCTTCTTGGAAGCTTTCTTGACCACCGGCTTCCCAGCTCGTGCGACGGATGCTTTCGCCGCCGGCGCTGGCGCCGGAGTCTTGGCTGGCGGTTGTCTCTGCGCGTGCGAACACGTTGCAGCCGCCGTCAGTAAAAACCCGCTTACGAGTGTGATTACAGAACGCATAGTTCGCTCATCCCCGCTCAGGGCTTCCCAGCCGCTGTGGGCTGTACCTTGGCCCCAGGTGCGGGAGCCGTGGTGGCATCAGCCGGCTTGGTAAAAAATGTGGTGGCCGTGAAAACCGCGGAAACCGTGGTGCCCGGGCGCAGCGGATATTTCGTTCCGCTGGCCTTGTCCGGGTCTTCAAATTTCAGATCGCCGACGTTGATGATTCTGGACAGCCGGCTCATGCGCCCGAAGAAGTCCAGTAGGTTGAAGTACGGGCCATCGGCCTGCAGTTCGAACGGCATGTCGTAGTGATATTCCTTCGGCACTACCGCTTGCGCCGTGAACCGCCGAATCGTCACGTTGGAAGAAGCCGCCGCTCCCTGCACCAGCCGGATGAACTCGTCCACTTCCTTTTCTTCCGGAACGATGGTCTTCAGCGTGTCCAGTTGCTTCGCCAGCGCGTCCATCTGCGATTTCAGTTCTCCGTAGCGCTGTTTGTAAACCTGCAGTTGCGTGACTTCATCATTCAAAGCCTTTCGCTCTTGCACCGCTTTATCCACGGAGCTGCGTTCCTGCGCCACCGGGGAGAACGGCACGTACACCCCGATCAGCACAATCACCACTGCTAACGCGGCGGCCACCAGGGCCTGCATGATCACCGACATATCTCGTAGCGGATTGGCCATGGCTTACCCTTTCCTCGCGGGAGGAGCCGCCGGAACTGGCGTGCTGGTCGATTTGGTCTGCACTGCTTGCGACGGTGCGATTTCTGCGGAAATTTCGAACGTGTAGGTCTGCACTCCCACGTTCTTTTCGTCCTGCTTGGATTCCTTGATCTCCACCTTCTGGAAATATCCGGAACGCTTCAGCGCGGTAATAAAGTTCGCCACCGAGTTGATCGAAGCCGAGGAGCCCAGGAGCGTCAGGTTGTTGCCCTTGCGTGTCACATTCGTGAGCCACAGGTTTTCCGTGCGCGACACGGTGTTCGCCACCATGTCCAGCAATTCCTGCCCCCCGGTGCGGTCGCGCTGCAGTTGTTCGATAGTGGAAACCCGCTGCTGCAGAACCACCTTCTGCTTCTGGAAGGCTTCCACCTGCGTCTTAATCTGCTCCAGTTGGGTTTTCTCCGCGCTCAACTTCGCGATGCGGTTGTTCTCTTCGTTCAACTGCTTCTGCCAGGTCATGTACAAGAAGCCCAGGAACGCCAGGCCCAGCACGATGCCCGACAGCAGAAAAATCGTAGGCATGGCCGCGCCCGTATCTACCGATCGCCGGCTAGCCTTTGGTCTGTTTTGTCCGAGAAGGTTTATTCGAATCATGGTTAGTCGAAGCTCCTCAGCGCCAAACCCACGGCAATCGCCAGTCGCGGTGCTAATTCGCGAATCTGGTCATCGCTGTGCCGGCCGGGATTGATGAGCACTTTCCGAAACGGATTCAACTCTTCCACCGGCATCGCGAACTCTTCGCGCAACAAGTCCACCAGGCCGGGCACTCGTGCCGTGCCGCCCGCTACCACGATGCGTTGAATGTTTTCCCCGCTCGCGGTCGCCCGGAAGAAGTCGAAAGTCTTTTGAATTTCGAGCGTCAAAATGTCCGAAACGCTGCGCAAAATCTGCTGTTTCTGATCGTCGGTGACGCTTGGCAGGGTCTCGCCCTTCTTCAGCCGTTCGGCATCCTCGAAGCTCAAATCCAGCTCTTTTTGCAGCGCGTCGGTGTACTGGTTCCCGCCCACGCTCACGTCGCGGGTGAACAGCGGAACGCCCCCGCGCACGATGTTAATGTTCATCACGCTCGCACCAATGTTCAGCAGCGCCACCGTCTGCCCCGCGTCCGGCTCGTAATTCATCTCGAAGCAGTTCTGCAACCCGAAGGCGTCGATGTCCACCACCACCGGGGTCTTGCCTGCCTGCGCCAGAACGTTGGTGTGATTGAGAATCTTGTCTTTCTTCACCGCCACCAGCAGCACGTCCATCTGCGCGTCCATCGACTCCAGCAGTTGGTAGCTGAGGTTCACGTCCGCAATATCGAACGGAATGTGCTGGCTCGCTTCCGAAGGAATCCGGTCATACAACTCCTCTTCGGTCATCAGCGGCAGCGGCACCCGCTTCACAATCACCGAATGCCCCGAAACCGAGGTGCCCACATTCTTGGTCTTGATCTTTTGCGTATCGAAAATCTTCGTAATGGCGTTGGCCACTTGCGGCGCATCCATGATCGCGCCATCCACCACGGTATCCTGCGCCAGCGGCTCCATTCCGAAGCTCACCAGCTCATAGCCCGCCTTGGTGGATTTCAGCTCCACGGCCTTGATCGAACTGGAACCGATATCCAGTCCCACCAACTGCTTGCCCTTTCGCCCGCCTAGTGCCCACATATCGCGGCCTCTTTCCTTACCAGCTTCTCGAAACTACCGGCGCCTCGCGTGCGCCTGGCTCATCTTCCGTTCCATCCAGCGGTCCAGAATCGTTTTACGGAGTTTCCAACGGTTGCCGAGTTTGAACGCCGGGATTTCGCCTTCGGTGATATAGCGGTACAGCGTGTCTGGAGAAATTCCCAGGTACGCTGAGGCCTGCCGTACATTCATCACTTCTCGCGACTCGTTCACGAGGAAAGCCACCCTGGCATTCGTAACTGCGTCCGAACTCTCGATCATTTTTGGTCACTCCGCGTAGTCAGCAGAATTTGCAGAGTGCGTTTCGTTGATTCGTTATGACATCCCGTCGCGCACACCGTCAAGAAATTCTCTGCCGGAGTTGTCCTAACTATAGGGGGAGTTTCCGGTAATTGTAGGGTATTGGGGGGAGACTAATCTATATGTGGTGTTCTGTAACTAATGGTACCACTACAGGCTGCATCAGCGCCCGCGGTTTACCTGTTCGCGGGGCCGGTTATTCTTTCAGGCTGAACCAGACTCCGTGACGCCAAAAAACGAGCAGTATTTTTTGCTTTCGCGCGGCTACAAACCTAGGTTCTTCCACAGCGCATCCACGCGCAACTTGGTCGTCGCGTCCATCAGAATCTCATCCGGCCACGGCCGCGTAAATCCTTCCGAAGTCCATTTTCTCGTCGCGTCGATGCCCATCTTAGAGCCGAAATCCTGAATGCGTGAAGCATGATCCAGGGTGTCTGCCGGTCCTAAATTAAATTGCACGTCGCGCTCGGGATCGATCGCGCACAACGCTTTCCACACC
>DATCOK010000454.1:0-1680 GCA_036564765.1 Candidatus Acidiferrum sp.
GATGCACGCGGCGGGTTTTTCTTCCGCGGCCGAGGAGCTGGCGGACTCCGGGCTGTACCGTTTCCGCAAAGGCGCGGAGCTGCACGCCAATTCGCCGGAACTGGTGCGGCGCTTGCACGCGCACGTGAAAGCTCCGGACGCAAAAAAATATTCGGCATTCGAGGAGCTGGCGGAAAGCCAAGGCACGGTTTTCCTGCGGGATTTGCTGGACATTGTGCCGGGCACGCCGGTGCCGATCGGCGAGGTGGATTCGGCGGAGTCGCTGCTGAAGCGCTTCAGCACGCAGGCGATGTCGCTCGGTTCGCTGGCGCCCGAAGCGCACCGCACGCTGGCGGTGGCGATGAATCTTTTGGGCGGGCGCAGCAACACCGGTGAAGGTGGCGAAGATCCCGACACGTATCGTTTTGAGCCGGCCGCCGCGAACAAGATCAAGCAGGTAGCCTCGGGGCGGTTTGGAGTCACGGCGGATTACCTAGTGCACGCGGAAGAGCTCGAAATCAAAATGGCGCAGGGCTCGAAGCCGGGTGAAGGCGGCCAGCTTCCCGCGCGCAAAGTGACGGAGTATATCGCGCGCATTCGCCATGCCACGCCGGGTACGCCGCTGATTTCGCCGCCGCCGCATCACGACATTTACAGCATCGAAGATTTGGCGCAGCTGATACACGATTTGCGCGCGGTGAATCCCTTTGCGCGTATCGGGGTGAAGCTGGTGTCCGGTGCGGGAGTAGGGATCATCGCGGCGGGCGTGGCGAAGGCCGGCGCGGATGTGATCACCATCAGCGGGCATAACGGCGGTACCGGATCGTCACCGCTGACCTCTATCAAAAACACTGGCTTGCCGTGGGAAATTGGGTTGCGCGAAGCACATGACACTCTGGTTCGCGCTGGCCTCCGTTCACGTCTCTCTCTCCGCGTGGACGGAGGCTTGAAATTTGCGCGGGACATTATTCTGGCGGCGATTCTGGGCGCGGATGAATTTGGATTTGGCACCGCGTCGTTGCTGGCCATCGGTTGCGTGATGGCGCGGCAGTGCCATCTGAATACGTGTCCAGTGGGAATTGCCACGCAGGATGAAAAATTGCGCGCTCGTTTCGCCGGGAAGCCGGAAATGGTGGTGGCGTATTTCCGGTATCTCGCCGAGGAAGTGCGCAAGCGGATGGCGGAACTGGGGGTGCGCTCGCTGCGGGAATTGACCGGCTGGTACGACATGCTGAGCACGCGATCGGGTATGGATGCGCTGCTGATCGTGCCCATTTCCGAATCGCGGCGGGTGGCGCCGCAGCAGGAGCCGGCGCTGCACGTCGCACCGCGGGAAGCTTCCATCCATTTTGCGGACGACCTGGAGGCTTCGTCGTCGCTGCGGCAGATTCACAATTCGGATCGAAGTGTTGGCGCAGGAATGAGCGGAGAACTGATGCGCCGGAACAAAAACGAAAGGTTGCTGGCGAGCGAAATCACGCATGAGTATTCGGGCGCGGCGGGGCAGAGTTTTGGCGCGTTTCTGGCCGAAGGCATCACGCTGAAGTTGCGCGGCGAAGCGAACGATTACGTAGGCAAGGGTATGTCCGGCGGAACTATCGCGATTTCAGGCGGGCGCGCGGCTTCGCGGCGCGGAGACGTGTTAGTGGGGAATACCGTGCTGTATGGCGCGACGTCCGGACAGTTGTATGTGGCGGGCCG
>DATCOK010000455.1:0-3808 GCA_036564765.1 Candidatus Acidiferrum sp.
CCGTAATGGTGTTGAACGTCCCGCCGCCATAATTCGAAATGTAAGCCGTCTTTCCATCCTCCGACGCAATCACTTCATGCGGATCCGGCCCCGAAGGAACGGTAGCCACCACCCGTAGCGTCCCTGGATCCACAATAGACAAGGTCAGCTCCCCTTTGCTCAGTACCAGCAGCGAACTCTGCGGTGTCTCCGCAGCCGCCACCGCAGTCGAAGCCGTTAGCAGCAAAAGAAAAACCAGCGCGCATTTGAAGTTCATGAGTCTTCCATTGGAGTTTCGCAGGAGTTTGAACAACCGTGAAAGTGTGCTTCGTCACTGTCAATTTGACAAGCGCGAATCAAGCGCGCGACCGACTGAAAATGGGATAGTCCCGTCGTCCGAGTGCAGAAGATTAACTACTGCGCGTTGAAAAATTCCCACATGGCCGGCGCTGTCGCCGCATCTCCCGGCAACTTACTCACTCCCAATCCTTCCAGGCTCAACCGCAACGTACTCTGATGTTGATACAACGCCACCGATTTATATCCAGTCTTCGCGAATGGGCTCACCACCACCGCCGCCACATGTCCGCCGCCATTGGTAAAATGCAGATCGCTCGCTTCATCAAAGACGATAATCAACAAGCCATCTTTCTTGAACACCGCACTGTTGATAATCGGATCGATGTTGGTCTTGAGCCAGCTGTCCGCCGTGCTTAACGGGCAATCGTGCGCATCATCGCACGAGTTCGGCACGATGAACGAATATTCCGGCAGGTCCGCGGTATTCAGGTCTGCGGCCAACTGCGAGAAGGGCACCAGGTTCTGTTTTTCCGTCGCGTTGTTCTGCACGTCGGTCATGTACGCCAGCGGATTATGCCGCACCAGATATTTGCCGGTATCGCCCCCGGTATAACCCACCGAAGGCAAATCTTCCGCGTACGACTTCCAGGTTTTCCCCGCAGCCACCAGTTCGCGCACCACGTTGTCATCATCCACCGGAAAATCGGCAGGCGTCAGGGAATCAATAATCGTCTCGGTCTTCCCGGTAGTCAGCTCCATATAATTCGGAATCGAAGGATGCAAATTCGCATAGTAATTCGTCGCCAGGCCATACTGATTGATCAAGGTATTGAGATACGGCATGCTGGCGTTGTTGACCACCGAGGAATAATCCGCATTCTCCTCCACGAGGATAAACACATGCCCAAATTGCGGATTCGTAGCCCCCGGCGTAGGAGTCGGCGGCGGAATATTACCGACCTGCCCGCCTCCACAACCCGCAGCCAAAATGAGAAATCCCAGGAGCAGGACGTGGAAGAATGAATAGCGGTTAAAGAATGAATAGCGCGTCCGCGCGCAAAGGCGCGACGGAAGAAAGCTCACGAGTCCCATGTCTGAATAGTACGTCACGCTCCCGGCAGGCAATATACAGGCAAGCCCTTACCGGCAATCACTAGACGCAGTAGCGAAAAACGAGTAGTACTTTGCACCCTGCTAAGCGTCGCTTCGTCTTCGAAATGAGCTTTGTTCGCACCGCCCGCGCCCGCCAAAAATCACCGCCCAACGCTATCCTGAATCACCGCCGTCACTGGAGGCAGTATCCCCAAATCCCGATAAATCGGTCGCAAAAACGTGCGAATATTTGGCAACTGCCGCGCAAACCACGCCGCGCCCGCCAAACAGCACATTCCGCTAAAAATCACCGTACGCGGCGCGCCAATCGCGTGCGCCAGAGCCCCCGCCAGCAAACTTCCGAACGGAGCCATGCCCACAAACGCCACGGTATAAAAACTCATCACCCGCCCGCGTTTGCTCTCCTCCACTATGGTCTGAATGATCGTGTTGCTTGCGGCCATCTGCTGCATCATCCCGAATCCGCAAACAAACATCAGTACCAGCGAAAGTAGAAATATCTTCGACAATCCAAAACCAATCAGGCCCGCTCCAAAAAGCGCCGTCGAAATCGGAATCATCTTCCCCAGCCCCAGCACGCTCCGCCGCACCGCCAGTGAAAGAGCCGACACCAGCGCGCCGATTCCCACCGCGCCCATCAGAAATCCCAGTGTGTGCGGGCCGCCGTGCAAAATACTCCCCGCGAAAATCGGCATCAGCACCGTAAACGGCCAGCCCATCAGGCTGACCATCGCGAACAGCAGCAGAATCGTGCGAATCGGTACCACTGCGGAAACGTACGTCCAGCCCTCTTTCAATTGCGTCAGCATTGAGTCCGTCGTCCGTTTGATCACCGGCGCCTTGATTCGCATCGCCACCAGCGACGCAATCACCGCCAGGTAACTGATCCCGTCAATCAGGAAACAGTAGCCCTCACCAGCCACCGCGATCACCGCGCCGGCGATCGACGGTCCCACCAGCCGCGCCATATTCACCATCGAGGAATTCATCGCAATGGCGTTTCCCAGATCGCGCTTGTCCCGCACCATCTCCACGAGAAACGCTTGCCGGCCCGGCATGTCGAACGCGTTGATCGCGCCCTGCAGCGCGCTCAACCAGATAATTTCGTGAATGTTGATGTGCTTGGTCAACGTCAGCGCCGCCAGCGCCAGCGATTGCAGCATCGCCAGAATTTGCGTCACCACCAGCACGTTGCGGCGGTTCAGCCGGTCCACCCACACGCCCGCAAATGGCGCCAGCAGAAACGTGGGGATTTGCCCTGCGAATCCCACCACGCCCAACAGAAAAGCTGAACCCGTTAAGCGGTACACCAGCCAGCTGGTCGCCAGCCGCGTCATCCACGTGCCAATCAACGAAATCGACTGGCCTCCAAAATACAAACGGAAGTTGTAGTGCCGCAGCGCGCGCCACGCGTGCGAAATGGAAGACTGTTTTTCCGTTGGAGGAACTGCAGAGCCGGAGTTGTTAGCCACGCCTTTTCATTTTGCCACCGAGTCGCGCCGCAGACAAAATCACACGCGGTCGTCGCTGGGTGAAAGCGAACGAAAGACCTTGTCCAAAATTATTTCGTGCCGGGAACCGGTGCGCTTTTGCGAAGGAAGAACTGGTTCTTGTCGATGTTCGCCGGCACCGCCACATCAAAAAAGCCCACCAGCATCTCGTCGTAGGTTTGGTCGCCCCAGTGCACTGCAACCGACGGATCGGGATTGTGCGGATTGTTCTTGGAATTGTCGAACCAGCCCACTGCTTGCAGTACCGTGCCGGCCGAAAGCGCGCGCGGCTCCGCCAAGCGATAACTCAATTGCCAGTAAAAATCGTAGTTCACGCGCAACAAAGTCTCCGTCGGCGCGCCTTGGCGCACGATGTTGTACTCGAAGCGTTTCCCGCGCAGATGCATGTGCGGAAAAAAACTCAACAGCACCGCATCATTCGGCAGCGACCCCCGCGCCTCCGCGCGATAGTCCGGATCGCCCGGCGGTATCACAAAATGATCATTGGTCAACTGCAGCGTAAGCACTCTCTGCGCCGGCTTTTCCTTCGCGAACACCAGCCCCACGCTGGTCTGATCGCTGGCGCGATGCCCGTGCGCCATATAGTGCATCTGAAAAACCAGATCGCTGCCTGCGGGAATAAATTTCGCCGCGGTCGCCGGCCAGCTGTCCGGTGAACTTCCCGGCGCGTACACCAGCAAAATATCCGCGGTCGTAAAATGTGTATCGCGCTGCTCCTGTTCGCCGGCCATATCCGCGCCAGTAAACGGCACGCCCACCGGCGCGTTCTTCAGCCACGCGGATCCGGGCGGTCGAATGTACGCCACCGCATGATGCACATTCTCGCGGCTGCTCGGCCGCACCTCGCAAAACCGCACCCACATATCCTTGGCGAAATGTGTCGGCACAATTTCGTACGTATACTC
>DATCOK010000456.1:0-11034 GCA_036564765.1 Candidatus Acidiferrum sp.
CAGCCGCAACGGATGCTATGTCGAGATGACCAATCCCTTTCCCCCGGGCACCAACGTCACCATCGAAATCTACACGGACGACGATTTCGTCGAAGCCCACGCCACCGTGGCTTTCTACGAAGCCAAACACGGCATGGGCCTGTCGTTCCGCGACATGCCTGATCATTTCGGCAGCGTCCTCAACAAATGGCTGGCGCAAGCAAAAAAAAGAAAACCCAACTGAAGCGAACGCTAATCTATCGTCGTCCGGGAACTTCCGAATGTCCCATTTGCCGATGAATTGCAGTTTTAATTTAGGCAATCAGTACCACGATCCATCATCTTCGTTGCGCGGAATCACCGCCGACGCTGCACGCGGATTTGAAATCGCGTATTCTGGAACTCACAAAAGTTCGCATGCAGGTTTCTTCAGAATCGCTTCCTGACCATGCACATTCTGTTGACCAATGATGACGGCTACGAAGCGCCGGGACTGCGCGCGCTGGCGGCCGAATTCGCCGAATTCGCCACCGTCAGCATCGTGGCGCCCAGCCGGGAGCAGAGCGGCGCCGCACAGTCCCTCACCTTGCGCCAGCCAATCGTCTGCCACTCCGTCGCTGAGCGCGAATGGGCCATCGACGGCACGCCGGCCGACTGCGTCATCGTCGCCCTGCACAAACTCTTGCCCGAGCGCCCGGACATGGTCGTTTCCGGAATTAATTTCGGTGCGAACCTCGGCGAAAATATTTATTATTCCGGAACCGTCGGAGCAGCACGCGAAGCCGCTCTGCATCACCTGCCGGCGATCGCCCTTTCCTTGTGTTCGAAAAAACCCAAAGTGGATTTCGGACCTTCTGCCCGCGTGGCCCGCGCCGCTGTCGACATTGTTTTGAGTGAAGGCTTGCCCGACCAGGTCCTCTTGAACATCAATGTGCCGGAGCCTTGGACCGGAGGCGTGGCTTTCACTCGCCAGTCGAAGAAAATCACCCGCAACCAGCTGACGGAAGGAAAAGATCCCCGCGGCCGCACCTATTTCTGGTTATTCGAACAGAAGATCGATAAGGACGTGGACCCGCAATCGGATTACGCCGCAATCTTTGCGGGCAGAGTCTCCATCACGCCTCTGCACCTGGATCCCACCCACACCGAATCATTAACAGACCTGTCGCACTGGGCCGACCCGATCGGCGAGGCTTTTCAAACCGCAAAGAAGTAATCGCGGCCAATGCTATCCGCGTAATTGATTCTTCGCGCCGTCTACTTCGTCGCTTCCGCCGCAGCGTAAATGAAAACGATGCCATTCTTCCGCATCGTGTCGTTAATTGCCGGCACATCGGTCGACAACACCGCGTGCCACTTCGCAAGCTGCGCATCCAGCTTCTGGTTCAACTCCGCGAAAACACCCAGTTCCCCTTCCGTAGGCTGCGCGTCCGCGCTGTCCACCGCCGCCTGCAAATAACCAAGCCAGCTGTTCATTTTCGTCGGATAGTTCAATTCGTCTTCGCTGGCTTTTGAATTGACCTGAATCAACTCCTCTTCAATCGCCCCAATCTTTTTCCGTAATTCTTTTGACTGCTCGATCACCGCTTTGGCGTCAGCCTTCGAACCATAGCGTTTCTCGACGAGGTTCAACTGCACCCGCAAATCGCGAATGGCCAGAATGGCCCGATTCATCTCCTCTTGCCGGTCGCGCATCTTGAGCATCAGGTCAAATTGCTTCTGCAAATCCTCGGCGGAAGTTTTCACCCGCGGATCCATCTTCACGTGAATGGGCGCGGTGGAAGTTTTTCCCGCCACCGTCAGCCTCGCCTGATACTCACCCGGCATCACGGACGGGCCCACCGGTTCGCCTTCGTCGTAAATCGCCGCGGGAATTTTCACCGGTGGCTCGTAGCGCAAATCCCATACGAAAAGATTCGGGCCCGCCTTGACCGGAATATGCTCTTCCTCAGCGTCGCGGTCACCCTCGTCCGGCGCTTCCTCGGTCTTTTTTTCCTCGCTGCTGAAGGTGCGAATCACTTTTCCTTGCGCGTCCAGAATTTCCAGCTTGGCCGGTTCCTTGGGCTCTGCTTTCAGGTAGTAATACAGCAGTGCGCCCGCTGGCGGATTCTCTGCGAAGGCGTCGCGCCGCCGTTTGTTGTGCCCGGTGCGCGAACGCAGCACCGAGGAAGGCGCGAACAGCCGCGCATCTTCAGTCATCATGCCCGGCTTCATCTGCCGCAGCGGATCGATGTTGTCCAGCGACCAGAACGCCCGCCCATGCGTGGCCACCAGCAAATCGTCATCGTGGATGATCAAGTCGTGAATCGGCGTCGTCGGTAAATCCAGTTGCAGGCTCTGCCAATGCACGCCATCGTCATACGACAGCCAGATCCCCGTCTCGGTTCCCGCGTACAGCATTCCTTTGCGCTTCGGATCTTCGCGCACCACGTGCACGTACGAATGCTCCGGCAAATTATTCGCCAGCATGGTCCACGTTTTGCCGAAATCCGCCGTCTTAAAAATGTACGGCTTGTAGTTATCCAACTTGTGAGCATCAACGGCGGCATACGCAGTTCCCGCATCAAACGGCGAAGCCTCGATCAAGCTGACCATGGCCCACTCCGGCAAGCCCTTGGGAGTGACGTTATTCCACGATTTACCGTCGTCCTGCGTCAGTTGAATCAATCCATCGTCCGTTCCCGCCCAAATCACGCCTTTTTGCTTCGGCGACTCCGCCACGGTAAAAATCAAATCGTAAAACTCAATGCTGGCTTGATCCTTCGTAATCGGACCGCCGGAATCCTGCTGCTTGCTCTTGTCGTTGCGCGACAAATCCGGGCTGATGGTCTGCCAGGAGTGCCCGCCATCCGTCGAGCGAAACAGAAATTGCGAGGAGTGATACAACTCGTTCGGATCGTGCGGCGAAAATACAATCGGCATCGTCCACGTATAACGATATTCCTGCACCGCCGCGTTATACCCGTCGGGATCCAGCGGCCACTCCTGAATGTTTTGCACCTGGTGCGTGCGCCGGTCGAAACGCGTGATGTCCCCAAAGTACGAACCGGCATACACAATATTCGAATCGCGCGGATCCACCGCCACGTAGCCGCTCTCCCCGCCTCCTACCGCTTCCCAATCCGACCGCCCGATAAATCCATTGTCGCTGGCGGTCGCGATGCCCACCGAACTGTTGTCCTGCTGCGTCCCGTATATGCGATAGGGATAATCGTTGTCCGCGACCACGTGATAGAACTGCGCGGTCGGCTGATTCATCTGCGTCGACCAGTTTCTTCCGCCATCCACCGAAATCGTCGCCCCGCCGTCATTTCCGTTGATTATGCGATTCGTATTGTTCGGGTCGATCCACAACCCGTGATGATCCCCATGCGGCGCCGGAATGCGATCAAACGTTTTGCCGCCATCGGTCGAGCGAAATAATCCCGTGTTCGCGATATACACCTTGTATGCGTCCTTGGGGTCGGCCCACACGTGCGTGAAATACCACGCCCGCTGCCGAAAGCGATGATCCTCGTTGATCAGCGCCCAGTTTTCTCCGCCATCATCGCTGCGATACAAACCGCCCTTCTTTGCTTCGATCAACGCATAGACCACATTCGAATCGCCGCCCGAAACCGCCACGCCGATGCGTCCCAGCGGCCCGTCCGGCATGCCGTGGCCTTCCACGCGCTTCCACGTGGTCCCATCATCGTTCGAACGGAACAATCCATCTTTTTCTCCGCCGCTGTTCAGCATCCACGGCGTGCGGTAGCCTTCCCACATCGCCGCGAACAGCACATGCGGATTGTGCGGATCAAAAACGATGTCGATGCCGCCGGTCCGGTCGTCCAGATACAGAACTTTTTCCCAGTTCTTGCCGCCGTCGCGCGTGCGGAAGATGCCGCGCTCCGTGTTCGCGCCGTATGCGTGGCCCAGCGCGGCCACGAATGCCACATCCGGATTGTTCGGATGCACGATGACTTTCCCGATATGCTGCGAATCCTTCAGCCCCATATTCGTCCAGGTTTTGCCGCCGTCATTTGAACGGTACACACCGTCGCCAAACGAAATATTCCCGCGGATGCACGCTTCGCCGGTGCCCGCATAAATGACGTTGGAATCGGATTCGGAAACAGCAATCGCGCCGATGGACGACACGCGTTCCTTGTTGAACAGCGAATCCCAGGTGATGCCGCCGTCTTGCGTCTTCCACACGCCGCCTGCGACAGCGCCCATGTAATAAGTATTAGGTTGGCTGGTCACGCCAGTCACCGCCAGCACGCGGCCGCCGCGGAACGGTCCGATCAGCCGCCACTTCATTGCGCCATAAAGTTTTGGATCCACCGCCGGAGTTTCCGCGTCGCTGCTTGCCGCAACTGCTGATGCGGGCGGCGGAGCGGGCTGCTTTTTACGCTGCGCCGGCGTCCTCGAACCGAGACCGCTCACCAGCAAAATGGCGCCGCTCAAAAAAATGAACCGCTTTTGTAGCGTGGACACGCGAAGCCTCCAGAAATGAATGGCGAACGGGCATGGTACAGCGGTTCGGCTTAGTGACGGAAGTATTTTCCGCGTTACCTGCGATGAGTTACGATGCTGCACCCGGCGCCACGCAGCAAATGTCGTGGCGCTGCGTGCTTCGATTCGCTCCGAGGAACGTGACGAAAAATAAAACAGTCGACGTGGCCGTCATCGGCGCGGGAGTTTTCGGCGCGTGGATCGCTTTGCATCTGGCCCGTCGTAAACAAAGGGTCCTGCTCGTCGACGCCTACGGCCCCGCCAACGCCCGCGCCAGCTCCGGCGGCGAATCGCGCATCATCCGCATGGGCTACGGCCCCGACGAGTTGTACACCCGCTGGTCCATGCGCTCGCTCACCCAATGGAAAGAACTTTTCGGCCCGACGTCTCCGCCCTTGTTTCATGAAACCGGCGTGCTCTGGGTCGCCAGCGCCGCCGACAAACCGCTCGGCGAAATGACCGCCGTGCTCACTCGCTGCAAGATTCCCTTCGAATCGCTCGACCGCAACGCACTAACCAAGCGCTACCCACAGTTCGCCTCACACGATTTATCCGGCGCAGTATTGGAAACCACTAGCGGCGTCCTGATGGGCCGCCGCGCCGTCAATGCCGTCGTAACCGAAGCCATAAAACTCGGCGCGGAGTATTACGCGGCCCTTGTCCAGACTCCTCGTCGTGCCGAAAAAGAAACGCCGCGAATCAATTCCTTAGAAACGAGCGGCGGCGAAACAATCTCCGCCGGTCAATTTGTCTTCGCCTGCGGCTCCTGGCTCGGAAAAGTTTTTCCCGAAATTCTCGGCCAGCGCATCTTCCCCAGCCGCCAGGAAGTTTTCTTTTTTGGCGTGCCGTCTGGCGACTCATCGTTCTCGCCGCCGGCTTTGCCTACCTGGCTGATTCCCGCGGACGAAACCTACGGCATGCCCGACCTCGAATCCCGCGGCTTCAAAATCGCCTTTGACGGCCACGGCGAACGCGTCGACCCCGACACCCAATCCCGGGTTGTTTCGCCGGAGGCAGCGGACCGCGTGAGCGCTTATGTAGCGAAACGCTTCCCCGCCCTGCGCAACGTCCCGATCGTCGAGTCACGCGTCTGCCAGTATGAAAACACCTCGAACGGCGATTTTCTTGTGGATCGCCATCCCCAGATCGAAAATATCTGGTTTGCTGGCGGCGGTTCCGGCCACGGCTTCAAACACGGCCCGGCAATGGGAGAATACGTCGCGCAACAGTTGCTCGAAGGCAGTCCAGCCGAGCCGCGTTTTTCTCTGGCCACCAAGGCCACCGAGCAGAAAAGAGCGGTATTCTAAAATGAACCGCGAGACGCTCGCGAAGTGTTCGCGAAAGGTTGAAGAACCGACGCGGAAATGAAACTTTTATGCCCAGCTTGCGTCTGAACTCATGTCGGCCTTCGGGCGGTCCAAAGTACCTCAAGAATTTTGCGTGGTCGGGCTTCAGCACTTAACTGTGGAGGAAAAATGCGTTCGATGATCGAGCGAGCTGCTCGCGTGCTCGCAGTACTGGCTGCGGCGGCGCTAGTAAGCAGCAGCCCGGCAGCAGCCGGACCGGAAAAAGCCGTCGAATTCAAAGTCCCGGTCGAATACTACAAACTTCCCAACGGCCTGCGCGTAGTCCTCTCTCCCAATCACACTGCGCCCATCATCTGCGTCGGCGTCTACTACCACATCGGCTTCCGCATCGAGCCTCGCGACCGCACCGGCTTCGCCCATCTCTTCGAGCACATGATGTTTCAGGGCTCGCAGAATCTCGGCAAGATGGAATTCGTCAAACTGGTTCAGCAGAATGGCGGCATCCTCAACGGTTCCACACGCTTCGATTTCACTAATTATTTCGAAACCCTTCCCGCCAACAAACTGGAAACCGCGTTGTGGGCCGAAGCCGACCGCATGGGCGGCCTCGCGGTGAACGAAGACAATCTCAAAAATCAGCAGGGCGTAGTCGGCAATGAAGTCAAAGTCAACGTGCTCAACAGCCCCTACGGCGGCTTCCCCTGGCTCGATATGCCGCAATACGCCAACACCAACTGGTATAACGCCCACAATTTCTACGGTGACCTGAAGGACATCGACGCCGCCACTCTCACTGAGGTGCAGTCCTTCTTCAAAACCTACTACGCGCCCAACAATGCCGCGCTGGCTATCGTCGGCGATTTCGAACCCGCCGAAGCCAAAAAATTCGTCGAGAAATATTTCGGCGGCCTCAAATCTTCGCAACTGCCGCCGCAACCCGATCTCACCGAGCCGCGCCAGGAAAAAGAAAAACACGCCACCAAAAAAGACGCGCTGGCCAGCAAGCCCGCGCTGGCTCTCGGCTATCACATGCCCGACCGCAACACTCCGGAGTATTACGCCATGGGCCTTATCGACGAGATGCTCATCGAAGGCGACGACAGCATCCTGTACCAGGAACTGGTGCAGAAGCGTGGCTACACCGGCAAAATCGGTGGCGGAATCAATCTGCTGGGCACTCCGTGGAACTACTACGGGCCTATGCTCTTCATCACCAACCTGATTCACGATCCGGGCACGCCGCCCGATAAGATCGTGGAGGCCATCGACGCCTCTATCGAGCCGCTGCGCACCAAACCGGTGGACCAGAAAACCCTCGACCGCGCTCTCGTCAAACTCCGTTCCGATTTGTACGACACCATTGGCGGTCAGGGCGGCTTTGGACTCGTCGATTTGCTGGCCAGCTTTGCACTCTTCGATGACAATCCCGCGCGCGTGAACTCTCTCGTCGCCGAATATGAGAAAGTCACCCCGGCGCTGATTCAGAAAACCGCGCAGGAATATCTGCGGCCCGATAATCGCACCGTCTTGCTGATCGAGCCCGGTCAGCAACCGGCCGCAGCCCCCAGCGCGAAACCCTCCGGCGAAGGCGAGAAAAAACAATGAGAGAGCGAACCATGACTTCGACGCCCCGACTCGGTCTGTTTCTTGGCGGAATTCTAATTTTCTCTGCGGCCCAGACTCCCGCACAAACGGCCCCGGCCACCGCGCAAAAACAAGCGCCACCGCCCGGCGGCGCACCAAAACCTTTCAACGTGCCTGCCCACGAATCCTACGCGCTACCCAACGGCTTGCGCGTGACGCTGGTGCCTTACGGCAACATACCCAAGGTCGACATCTGCATCTCCGTGCGCGCCGGCAACGTCAACGATCCGCGCGGCCTCACCGGCATCGCCGACATCACCGGCGAACTGCTCAAAGAAGGCACAAAAAATCTCAGCGCCAAAGATCTCGCCGAAACCATTGCAGGCATGGGCAGCAGTCTCGACTTGCGCGTCGCCGAAGATGAAACCGCCGTCGATGTCGATGTTTTGTCGGAATACGACACCGCCGCAGTCAAACTCCTCGCTGATTTCGCCATGCATCCACTCCTGCCGGAGTCCGAATTGCCTCGCCTCAAAGCCAATCTCCAGCGCCAGGTCATGGTCGCGAAAACTCGTCCAGGCCAGATCGCCTTAGCCCGCTTCCGCAAATTGATGTACGGCGATCATCCCTACGGCGACGTGTTGCCCACCGAAGACAGCATCAACAAAATCACCATCGACGATGCTCGCAAATTTTACGCCGCGAATTACGGCGCGGAACGCGCCCACGTCTATGTCGCCGGAAAGTTTGACGTAGCCAAGGTGAAAAAGGCCATCGCGGAGAATTTCTCAAGCTGGCCCAAAGGCACGTCCGCCTCGGTCAACGCGCCTAAACCAAAAACGCAACACCTCCTCGACGTGACCGACCGCCCCAACGCCCCGCAATCCACCATTTACGTTGGTCTGCCGGTCGCGGACGCCACCAGCCCCGACAATATTCCGCTCATTGTCACCAATTCCCTGCTCGGCGGCTCCTTTGGCTCGCGCATCACCTCCAACATCCGCGAGCAAAAGGGCTACACCTATTCCCCCACCAGCCAGGTTTCTCGCCGCTATCATGACGCCTACTGGGCGGAAATTGCCGACGTGACCACTGCTTCCACTGGGCCATCGCTCAAGGAAATTTTTGGCGAGATCGATCGCCTGCAAAAAGAGCCGCCCAGCGCCACGGAACTGAAAGGCATACAAAGCTACTTGTCCGGCGTGTTCGTGATTCAAAACTCCACGCGCCAGGCGTTGATCGGACAATTGCGCTACGTGGATTTACAAGGACTCGGCGAGGACTATCTGAAAACCTTCGTGCAAAAAGTGAATGCCGTCACCCCCGACGAAGTGCAGCGTATGACCGCGAAATATATCAAACCGGATCAGATGACCATCGTGGTCGTAGGCGACAAATCCAAAATCGCCGACCAGCTAGCGCCCTATGCTGGCGATCACGGTTCAACAAAATAAAAAAGGTTCGCGTCTTCAGGACACCCGGCGGCGAGACTTTTTCCCATCCGTAATCAAGCTCCGTAGCGCCGCGTTGACAGATCGTTCGTCCGGAAAATGTTTGGCTACGTCCGGGGATAGCAAAACCAGATTTGTTCCAGCCCGGTATCGGGCGAGATATTTCCCGCGTGTCCCTGGGCCAAGCGAATAAAGGTCATACTCTTTCCGCATCTCGTCAGCACTTCCTGGTTTTTCATTCTTTTTCTTCATAGTATTTGCGCTCGTAGCTTGTCACTTCCCGCGCACTGACAATTCGCATACGCTCGTCACGGTCTGTGTGCGTGACTATTAGTATACGTCCAGCCACGGATTGGCCAACGGTGAGACACCGTTCTTCCTCACTGGAATGGTCCGGATCTGCGAACGTCACCGCAAGAGGATCAGAGAAGATCGTTGCCGCCTCTGGAAAGGTTACGCGATGTTTTCTACGGTTTTCTCTTGCCTTGCGGATATCCCACTCAAAATTTAATTCAATCATCCCCGCCATTTTTAGGCGATATATCACTCATTACTATAACTGTACGGCTAGACCCGAGGTGTTAGCTCGCATTGCTCGCTGCGGTATGCCGCTGCCGCCCCGATTTCTGTGCATACAAATTCTTATCCGCATCCGAAAGCAATTTCTCGATGCGCCCGCTCTCCCCGCGATACGTCGAAATCCCGATACTCGCCGAAATTTCCGGTTTCTCCGGATCGTGCCGCATCACTTCCTGAATACGCAGCGCGACGAGGTGCGCCTCCCGCTCGCGCGCCTCCGGCAGCACCAGCACAAATTCGTCCCCTCCATAGCGCGCCGCCGTATCTACCGACCGGCTGTTCATCCGGAGCACATCCCCCAACCGGCAAATCGCCCGACTGCCGACCAGATGCCCGTACGTATCGTTAATTTTCTTCAGCCCATCCACATCCATCAGCAAAATGGAAAACGGCCGACCGGTGCGATTGCTTCGCTCCATCTCTTTTTCCAGTACGTCCAGCAGGCGCCGGTAATTCGCCAGGCCCGTCAGCGGATCGCTGACCGCCAGGTGCCGCACTTTTTCGAACAGCCGCGCGTTATCCAGCAACGCCCCGCCCAGCGCCACCACGTAACTCATCACCGTCAGCGCCTGCGCCAGGGCGAAAGGCGCATCAAGAATCCGCTCCGACTGCGAAGCCGCGCATTGCGCCGCCAGGTTTAGCCAAGCCGCTGCATAAATAGCCTTATCGAACGCACTCGATTCTCGCCGCAAGCGGTGCCGGTACCAGACAAAACTGATCAGAAAAATCACGCCCGGCAGAAGTTGCTGCGGACTCGGAAACCACGCTCCCGGATGCGGCGAAGCCTGCGGCGGCAAACGCCGCAACGACACGGTAATCAAATACGTCGCGGCCATCACCGTAACCAACGCGCCGGTCAACTCTTGCTTCGGGTAATGCGACCGCGGCAAAAACCGCTCGACCAGCAGTGCCACCAGCAGCAGCAGCGCAAAAACCATGCGGCTTTCCCACCACGCTACCGGAGCCCACAGCACTTGCAGCTGCGTATCGTGAAGCTGAAAAAACAGCACGCTGGTCGCGGTCAGTACCGCGCCCGAAACCATAAACCCCACGCCTAGGATCAGCGAAATGCGGTCCTGTGTGCCTTGAAAACGCACCAGACTCACCGCCGCGAAAACGAACGCCAGCAAGCCGGTAATTACCTGCAGATACCCCTGCAGCAGCGGATCCGCCTGGATGGAAATTCCGCGCAGCCAATAGGCCGCAATCAGAATGCCCGCGAAGCCCAGGAGGTCGGAGAGAGCGGTGGCCGCCGGTTTGCGGCGTGCCCAAAGGAATTCGAAAGACATGGAGTACTGCGGCCCCTAACTGCCCCAGAGGGTTGGATGACGCTAATTATTAGACTACGCCCCAGTCGCGGCCGTTTCGATTCTGTGCGTGAGAGTAAATTAAACGATACCGTCCCGAGGAACGCCGCCAAGTACAGTGGCCCTGTTCGCGCGTACCAGCACCACTTCGCCAGCATTGCTGCAACGATTCGATCGCTCACCCCGGCAAAAAACTTTGCGCTTGCGCGACTGTCGAAGTTCTTGCAGAGTTACTGGCGTTGAATCGATTCAATAGACTCAGCCCTTTTCTGCAATCGTCCTTGACCCAAAAAACAGCGGCCGCGCATTCGGCGCCGCTCTGTTCTGTAA
>DATCOK010000457.1:0-8635 GCA_036564765.1 Candidatus Acidiferrum sp.
CACGTACATCGCGCCGAGCTTTTCTCCGACTTGCGGCGCAGTGACCGGCTTGTCGCGAAACGGCAGCATTTCCGAGCGCGGGTAAATTTCCAGGCGGCCAATTTTGGAAAGCTCGGTGACGATGTCTTCGGTCATGCCGTCGCGAAAATACTCGTCTTCTTTGCCGCCGCTCAAATTTTCGAAGTAGAGGACGGCCACGGTTTTCTTGGCCGGTTTCGCAGAGGCGACCGGGCGCGCGGGCGAACTGCCGCGGCCAGACTCAGAATTTCTGACCGACGAATCCAGACGCCCTGAAGTATCTAGGTCGCGCTTGAGGCGTTTCAGGTCGGCGCGCAATTCGGCGGCGGTCTGACAGCGATAGTCGCGGTCTTTCTCAAGGGCTTTGCCTACGATGCGATCGAGATCGGCGGGTGCTTTGGGATTTCGTTTGGAGATGGCTTCCGGGGTTTCGTTGAGGATGTGATCAAAAATCACGGCGGTGGTGCCGCCCTGAAATGGAATGGCGCCGGTGGCCATTTCGTAGAGGACCACGCCGAAAGAAAATAGATCGGTGCGAGCGTCGAGTTCCTGGCCGCGAGCCTGTTCCGGAGACATATACGCGACGGTGCCGAGGGTGCTGCCCGGGCTGGTCAAGTCCTCGATGGCAACGGTGACTTGTGTTTGGGCTCGCGCGGCTTCGCCCGCGCGCAGCGGCGCTTCCACTTTGGCCAAACCAAAGTCGAGAATTTTGGCGCGGCCGCGGGTGGTGACAAAAATATTAGCGGGCTTGATGTCGCGATGCACGATGCCCTTGGCGTGCGCGGCATCGAGCGCGTCGGCGATGTCGATGGCCAACGAGAGATTGGTGGCAAGCTCGAGGGCCCGGCCCGAGATTTTGTGTTTGAGGGTGTCGCCTTCGAGGAATTCCATGGCGATGAAAGCCTTGCCGTCTTCCTCACCGATGTCGTAGATGGTGCAGATATTCGGATGGTTCAGCGCGGAAGCGGCCTTGGCTTCGCGGCGGAAACGCTCGAGAGATTGGCGGTCGTGGGCGACGCCTTCGGGCAGGAATTTGAGCGCGACGAAGCGGTCCAGGCGGGTATCTTCGGCCTTGTACACCACCCCCATGCCGCCGCCGCCAATTTGTTCCAGTATCCGGTAGTGAGAAAGAGTTTGCCCTAACAGCGGCTGCGCTTCGGCCATAGTGAGCGTTAATTATCGTGGAGGGTTGCGGGCAAGTCAATCAACGCCAAAGTGGCGGGTGAATCGTGGTATTGCGGAGGAGTGAAAGATGTGATTTTGCGGCGCTTCGATTAGACAGCGAAGTATCAGTGGTGGAGGTGCTGCATGATGGCACAACTGATGTGTCCTAATACGAACCATAGGGCGGCGAAGAGTACGCGTTTTGCGGTGGGGTTCATGGCCATACTTTAGTGGAAGTTTTTAGAACGTCAACAACGAAATGATCGATTGGCGCGCCTCTCGATGACTATCAAAAACCCCATACGAAAAAGCAGGTTGTTAGGCACGCTGGTTGGTGGTTGAAGGTAAATCGGAAGTCGCTCAATTTCAAAATTACCAGTTGATTTGATGTTGCATTTATTGCTCCTGCTGCTGTTGTTGCTCTGCGCGCATTAGCTGAGCTTGGTGGTCTTCTTCGAGGAACTGGGACCATTCTTCGTCGGCGGCGAATTCTTCGTCGGGGGGGAGGACGGCTTGGGAGGGCGTGACGCGGACGCGGACCTGCAATTCGGTTTCGGCTTTGCCTTTCATGGTGCCCATAGTGGGCGGTACGTCGGCGTAGTCGCGGCCTACGGCGGTTCGAATGTGACGCTCGGCGGCCATCAAATTATTGGTGGGATCGAAGCCCACCCAGCCGAGGCCCGGTAGCGCGACTTCGACCCAAGCGTGGGTAGCGCCGTCGGCGGAGCGATCGGAATTTTCTTTTCCGTGGTAGAGGTATCCGCTCACGTAGCGGCAGGGAATTTCGGCGCGGCGCACCAGGGTGGTCATGATGTGGGCGAAATCCTGGCAGACGCCCTGACGCGATTTCAAAGCGTGCTCGATGGGCGAGTTCACCGCCGTGCTTTTCTTTACGTAGGTGAAGCTGCGATAGACGCCGGCGGCGACGTCTTTCAGAAATGCGAGCGGGCTGCGGCCCTCGCGCTGGTCGACGCCAATTTCCCTGGCCAGTTCTTCGAGTTCCGGCGAAGTGCGCGCGAAATGGCTGGGTAGCAGCGAATCCCAATAATCTTTTTTCTCGACCATGTCCTGGAGGTCGTCCCAGGCTTGGTACTCCATGGTCTCCGGCAAAGGCTGCTGGTCTTCGATGTTCACGAGGGCGTCAGAAATAATGGTGAGCTGGCGGTGACGCGACGGCAGATCGAAATGGTGCACCAGGTTTCCACGGGCGTCGGTGTGCGCGAAGATGCGCGCGCGGGGATTCACGGAGAGCTGAAAAATAAAGCAGCGCTGCGTGCCTTCGCTGCGCGGGTGCATGCGCACTTCCATCATGCTCTGCCAGACGGAGCGGCTGTAGCGATAGCGCGTGAAATGTCGGATGGCGTAGAACATTACGATTCGAAAGCCACCTCGATGGGATATTCGATGTAGACCTCGTGCACCGCGGCATGCAGGTCGCGGCACTGCTCGATGATAGCGGCCAGATACATGTGCAAATCGCCGCGTATCACTTCTCCGATCTGCACGTAGGTCACGGCGGAGCGCAGGCGGCCAATGAGGCGCTCGATTTTACCGGTGCGGCGGCTGAGCGAGCGGTTGCTGATGGAAGTGAGCGCGTGGTGCATGCGATCGAGCGCGTAACGCACGGAGTAGGGGAACTCCGGCTGCAGCAGGATGAAGTCGGCGATTTTTTCCGGTCGCAGTTCGGCAGTGCATACTTTGCAATAGGCTTCGAAGGCCGCGCAGCTGCTGAGCAGGCCGACCCAGTCGAGATCGTCGGCGTGTTTCTCCACGGAGAAATAGGCGTCCAGCAGGAGGGAGAGATTGCAGGCCCGTTCGATATATTTTCCGAGCTGGATGAAGTGCCATCCTTCGCCGTGATTGATGGTGGTGTCGGTGATGCCGTAAAAACGGTAGGCGCCTTCGCGCACGAGATTCACGACCCGCATGGCGCCGGCGTCATCGTCTTCCGTGAGTTCGGCGCTGGTGACCTTGTGAAATAATTTGTTGAGGTGTTCCCACATCTCCGAGCTGATCTCTTCGCGGACCTGACGGGCGTTTTCGCGAGCGCCGCTGATGCACTTGGTGATGGAAAAAACACCTTCAGGCTCAGCGACGAGGGAAAACAGCGCGCGCTGCGGATCGATGTCGGTGGTAGTGACGCCGCGGGCCAACGCGGAAACGGCGCGGAACCAGCGCTCGTCGGTGGAAAATTTCGCTGGATTCAGAATCAGGCCGTAGGTGGCCTCGACTACACGCGAGGCGTTGTCGGCGCGCTCGAAGTAGCGGCTCATCCAGTACAAGCTGTCGGCTACGCGCGAGAGCATGGGACCTCGTGGTGAGTTTCGCGGAGTTTCAACTTTGCAGGACCCAGGTGTCTTTGGAGCCCCCGCCTTGCGAGGAGTTGACGACCAGCGAGCCTTTACGTAGCGCCACGCGGGTCAGCCCTCCGGGGACGATGGTGATGTTGTCGCCGTAGACGACATAGGGGCGCAGATCAACGTGCCGCGGCTCGATGGTGCCATCGACGAAACACGGCGCGGTGGAGAGATTGATAGTGGGCTGCGCAATGTAATTGCGCGGCTCGGCAAGGATGCGGTCGCGAAAATCAGAGCGCTGCTCGGCCGTGCTGTGCGGGCCGATGAGCATGCCGTAGCCGCCGGACTCGCCGACGGCTTTGACGACGAATTGGTCCATGCGCTGGCAAACATGATCGCGCTGGGCGGCGTCGGACATGAGCAGAGTCTCGACGTTGTCGAGGATGGGCTCTTCGTTCAAGTAATAGCGAATAATTTTGGGGACGTAGGCGTAGATAGCTTTGTCGTCGGCGACGCCGGTGCCGAGAGCGTTGGCGAAGGCGACGTTGCCCGCGCGATACGCGTTGAACAGGCCCACGGCGCCTAGCGAAGAGTGGCCTTCGAAGACCAGCGGGTCGAGATAATCGTCATCGATGCGGCGGTAGATTACGTCGACGCGCTGCAAACCAAAGGTGGTGCGCATGTAGACGATGTTGTCGTGGACCAGCAGGTCGCGGCCTTCGACCAACTCGATGCCCATCTGGCGGGCAAGGTAAGTGTGCTCGAAGTAGGCGGAATTGTAGGAGCCGGGGGTGAGCAGCACTACGGTGGGTTCCACGCGTCCCTCGGGGGCTAGAGACTTCAGCGCGGAAAGCAGCACCTGCGGGTACTGCTCGATGGGGCGCACGCGGCAGCGGCGGAACAGCGCCGGGAAAATATGCTTCATGACACGGCGGCTGGTGAGCATGTAGGAGACGCCGCTGGGCACGCGCAGATTATCTTCGAGCACGACGAACTTGCCGTCGGGCATGCGGATCAGATCGGTGCCGACCACCGCGACATAAATGTCGCGCGGGACTTTGATGCCGCGCATTTCGCGGCGGTAGTGCTTGCAGGTGTAGACGATCTTCCCTGGGACAACGCCGTCTTCGATAATTTTTGCGTCGTGGTAGATGTCTTTGAGGAAGAGGTTCAGCGCGGTGATGCGCTGGGTGAGACCGCGCTCGATGGTTTCCCATTCGGCGGCGGTGATGATGCGTGGCAAGAGGTCGTGGGGAAAAATGCGCTCGGTGCCCTTGTCACTGCCGTAGACGGTGAAGGTAATGCCCTGGTTGAAGAAAGATTGGTCGGCTTCCTGTTTGCTGCGGCGCAAGTCATCGGGGCCGAGATTGAGGAGCTGGGTATAGAGTGGACGGTACTGTTTACGCGGCTGATCGGCCGAGCGAAACATCTCGTCGTAGCTGCCATTGAACTCGTAGCGGCGGAAGGCTTCTCCCGCGCTGTGGTTCGGCGCATCGGTGTCGATAACCATGGTGAAATCGCGCGGTCTCCGACCGTGCGCAAGCATAGCGCATCGAACAGGGCTTGATTATCGGTAAAACCAATTAGATGAATGGAAAAAATGCGGCCTTACGAGCCGTATTGGCGGATTTTCACGTCGGCAGGGCTACCTTGGCGAACTTCGACAATGTCGCGATCCATGGAGGGAAACTCGATGTCGGGAAGCTGTTCGACGGCGCGACGAAGGGATTGCTCCCAACTTGAGTGGATGAGGTTCAAGTCGCGGTCGCCGGCGCAGACGCGGCGGTAGCGAGTCACTTCCAGGCTGTCTTTTTTGTAGAGGAGGAGGTCGAAAGGAGGGCCCACGGTCACGTTGGAACGCATGGTAGCGTCGAGAGACAGCAGGGCGTACTTGGCGGCCACTTCGAGCGAAGTGCTGCGCTGGATACCGCGGTCCAAAATAGGCCTGCCGTACTTACATTCGCCCAGTTGTAGGTAAAGCGAGTCCTCAGTGGCGGCGATGGGGTTGCCCTGTGGATAAATGAGGTAAAGGTTGGGTTCCTGGCCTTTGACTTGACCGCCGAGCAGCAGATGCACATTGAAACTGAAGGAGTCGCGCTCGAGCGAGGCGCGGTCCAGTTCGGAGATGCGGCGGACGCAATTACCGACGATACGAGCGGCTTCATAAAGGGAGGGGGCCTGAGCGAGGCCGCGGCCGGCATCAAAGTCGGTGCGCAGCAGGGTGACCACCGACTGGCTGATCGAGAGGCCGCCGCTGGTGAGAATCACGAACATGCGCTCGCCGGGTTGCACAAAGCTGAACATCTTGCGGCAGACGTTGACCTGGTCGAATCCGGCGTTAGTGCGCGAATCGGATGCCAGGACTAGGCCTTCTTGCGTGGTAATGCCCAAACAATATGTCACTCAGCGCCTCGAAGTCGGAAAATGGATGCAGCTACCGCATGATACACGATTGCCTGCCGCAAATTTCTCATCCGCTGCATCCAAAAGAAAGTAATGGCGCGGAGTGTGCGCCGTGCTACGTTTTCCGGACACGCGTGTCCGGGTACTAAAAGCCATCAAAGCCGCCAACCGGCTCTGCAAGTCCACGGGGAATTTTCACAAATATGCTGATTCGTCTCGGTTACGACATGCTGTTCGATACGCCTGCCGAAGTGCCCATCGTGGCGCTTCTGAATGTGCATCCGTCGCGGAAGCAATATCTGCGGGAGCCGGACTTTCTGAAAACGGATCCGGTGGTGAACATTGAAAATTATCACGACACGTTTGGAAACGATTGCTGCCGGCTGGTGGCGCCGCCGGGAAAAATCCGTTTTCACAACTCCACGCTGATCGAAGATTCCGGGAAACCGGACGTGGAAGGGTTCGATGCGCCGGAAAATAATGTGGAGCACCTTCCGCACGAAGTGCTTCCCTACCTGATGAACAGCCGCTATTGCGAAGTGGATTTGCTGTCGAGCACGGCGTCGGAACTATTCGGCCACACCCCGCGAGGATGGCAACGCGTGCGCGAAGTGTGCACCTGGGTTCACAAGAAAGTTACGTTTGGGTATGAGTTCGCCAATCCGGTGCGCACCGCGCTGGGCGTTTATACCGAACGCGTGGGCGTGTGCCGCGACTTCCAGCACCTGGCTATCACTTTTTGTCGCGCTCTGAATATTCCAGCGCGGTATGCGACCGGCTATTTAGGCGACATTGGCATCATCGTGGCGCCCAGCCCCATGGATTTCAGCGCATGGTTTGAAGTGTATCTGGGCAACCGCTGGTGGACGCTGGACGCGCGTCACAATATTCCGCGCATCGGGCGCGTGCTGATGGCCACCGGACGCGACGCCACCGACTGCGCCATCACCACAAGTTTCGGACGCGCGCGACTGCTGAGCTTTAAAGTGGTCAGCGACGAAGTGCCACAGTAAATTTTAGAAGCCGCGTCAGTCGGGGCTCGCCACAAAGAGACATGAGAAATGCCAACGGTGACGATAGAAGAGGAAGAACCAGAGGATAGTCACCAATAAGGCCGGCGGGGCCATGCTTGGCTGCAGCAGCGCGTGATACACCAGGATGTTGAAGATCACCGGCCCCAGCAACATTAGTCCCAGGATCGTATTGCGATTTAAAAGCACCAGTAGACCGCCAATCAACTGCACCGCGCTTACCGCCCAAACCCAATGCGACTGCATCAGCACCGTGAGGAACTGCAGCGCCAATCCCGTGGGCATCTGTTTCACTGGAATGAACTACAAAAATCCCTTCGTCTAAAGATCGCGAAGATCAATCCCAGCAAGACACGCGCAATGATCACGGCGATTTTCGTGTTGGTCCTCCAATGCCGTACGCCCTGGCGATTGTCCCTTTTTGGCGTGGTGAAGGAACACGATGCAAGAAACGTTAATCTCGTCCAGGCGAGTTTGATGCTGTGCACAACGGCCGGATTCTGAGCACCTCGTGAGGCCGGACTGAACTCAGAAATCAAATCGAATTACGCTATTCCCAGGAACAGGGCGGCCATTCAAGAGCATCGGCTTAAATTCCCATTGCATCGCCGCTCGCTTCGCAAGGTCATCCGCCGCGGCTCCGCCGCTCTGTTTCACCTCGGCGCTCACCGACGTGGCCGTGCGCATCCAAGTGCACCGCCACAATCACGGTCCCATGTACCGAAGTTTTTTCCGGAGCCACTCTTAGCAATGGCTGCGGTTGAACAAGAACCGGCCCTCGATATTCTTCCGCCGAGTCTCCGGCGACTTCGGGTTTCACACCAGGCAGAGTGAAAGATGAGGCTGGCAAAGGTTCCTGCGCTTCGATTTGCTCGATCGATACCGAAAGTATGCGAACCCCATTCCGAGATACTTCCATACGATGTGGGATCTGTTTATCGTTCCACGCAGCAAAACCCGCATAAGTGGCGGTCGTGGGATGAACGTAAGCGGCTCGCAAAAGGCCAGCTGAATCAAACCAGTAAGCTTGCCCGTCGATCGACTCGTTCTGCGCATTCACCGCGCCGCGCGCCACACGGACCATATCCACTCTGCCAAGCTGAACCGCCGATTG
Source organism: Candidatus Acidiferrum sp. (assembly GCA_036564765.1). Lineage (GTDB taxonomy): Bacteria > Acidobacteriota > Terriglobia > Acidiferrales > UBA7541 > Acidiferrum. The sequence continues at coordinate 8,028 of DATCOK010000457.1, forward strand.
TCCCCAATCGCCTTCCTGAAGAGTATCGAGATCAGGAAAAAAGCCGTTGAGAGCGTCCAAAAATGTATCGATCGGTCTGGGTGTGAATTTAGTGCCTTCCAGCTTGTGAAACAATCTGTCATCGTCACGGCTCTCCGACAACGAGACGGTACCGATTGCCGTCTTTCGCCGCCAACGCGTCGGACTGATCCATTGCTCTTCGAACGTTCCTCCGGAATTGTCTGACGTATTGAAGGTTCCCCGCAGATGAAAAGGAGGGCTATTTTCGGTGCGCGGGTCACTCAATTTGCGGGCTTCCTCGATCCATGCCACGAATGGTTGCATCGGTATAGAGTTTCCGGAAGTCGCACCTAGCAACTCGACCTTCGCGTCGAATCGCATCGTGACGTTGGTATTCACTTGTACAGGCGATCCATCCACAAGGTACGGTTTGAATTTCCACTTCTTTACTTGTGCCTCGGCGGCCTCAGACATCACCACGTTGTGGGACACCGCTCCGCCCACTTCCTGCACATTCCCGTTTCGATCGATTTTCAGCGACACGGTTATGGCCCCGGTATTCGGAAAGTTATGCACAACAGGCCAGACCGGCTCGCCATGGCTTGCAG
>DATCOK010000458.1:0-1914 GCA_036564765.1 Candidatus Acidiferrum sp.
TTCGGGTATTGTGTTGTATGGAGACAGACTAAAAAAACGTATGGTCAAATTGCGAATCGAGGGAGAGCCAAAAGCCGTGACGATGGGGCGGATTGTGGGCACGAAGGTGACTCTGCCGGGAGTGCAACTCGGCGGTCCTGAGGAAGCGATTCCAGTCATCTTAATTAACGGACCAGAAGAACCAATCGTGCCTGGGCTGGACGGCTACTTAGGAGTCGCAGCCCTTCACGCAAACTGCATCGAATTTGATTTTGCCAATATGGTTCTGCGCTGGCAGTGAAGGAATCCGTGATGCCACTGTCCCGATTAAAGCCATCACCGGAAACTTACCCACTACCCAGTTCCCCCACGAAATTGACAGCCGTAACCTCCTACCTTGTCGTAACCTGAATACAGCTAGCAGCGTCCATACACATCGTCACCGTCGCGACGGGTTCCACAAAAACCACCCGATCCCGGAAGGAACAGCATGCGTATCGTCTTCTGCGGGACTCCGTCCTTCGCGGTCCCCACCTTGAAAGGCATTCTCGCCGACCCGTCCCATCAGGTCGTCGCGGTCATCACCCAACCCGACCGCCCCCGCGGCCGCGGCCAGGAAGTCTCCTTCTCGCCCGTAAAACAAACCGCTCTTGAAGCCAGCATCCCTGTCGAACAACCCGCAAAAATCCGCACCCCCGAAGCTCAGCGCATCCTTCAGGACTTCCAGCCCGAATGCTTCGTCATCATCGCCTACGGCCAGATCATCCCGGCGGGCCTGCTGCCCATCTCCCGCTGCGGCTGGATCAATCTCCACGCTTCCCTGCTTCCCAAATATCGCGGCGCCGCGCCTATCAACTGGGCCATCGCCAACGGCGAAACCAAATCTGGACTCACCACCATGCGCATCGACGCCGGCATGGACACAGGGGAAATGCTGCTCCAGGAAGAACTGGAAATTGAGCCGAAAGAGACCGCCCCTGAACTCGCCGCGCGCATGTCCGAAGCCGGCGCTGGCCTGATGATGGAAACCCTTCGCGGCTTGCCCGACGGCGCCATCACCCCGAAAGAGCAAAACAACGAATTGGCCACTTACGCCCCCATGCTGAAAAAAGAAGACGGCCGCATCGATTGGCACCGCCGCGCCCGCGAAATTTTCAACCGCATGCGCGGCTTCGCCCCCTGGCCCGGCGCTTTCACCGCCTTTCGCGGCAAGACCTGTCAGCTTTGGGGCGAGCCTCTCCCGCAAGAGCGTACCGCCGCCGAGCCCGGCACCCTGCTTCTCGAAGACGGCCAGCTCCGGGTGGCCTGCGGCGACACAACCGTTTTGCGCATCCTGACCGTCAAACTGGAAGGACGCAGTGAAGTCTCCGCACAGGAATTCGTCAACGGGGCGAGGTTAGCCAAAGTAGAACGCTTCAGTAACACCTAAATTGCGCGCCACTTATCGCTGAGGCATACTCGGCTTCTCCACCTGTTTTGCAGAGCTGGCAATCGAATCGACTTACCGGATGGGAGTTAATTGTTCATGCTAAATTTTGCTTCGTCGGAAAATAGCGCGCGCATGCGTGCAGGCTGGGCCGCGGCACTGCGCGCCACGGCATGCGGCGCACTCTGCGCGCAACTCGCCTTAGCCCCGGCGGGCTGGGCCGCCAACGACAATTCGAATGCTGCCTCGACGACAACGGCGGCCGCCGCCGTCGACCCCAAGAAATCACCGAACGACGCCATTCTGAAAGTCATGCAAGCGGAACTCTCCCGCGCCGACACCGAACTCGGCAAAACCGACCAAGCCCCCTACTACCTGAGCTACACCGTCTACGACCAGGACTTCGTGGTGCTCGTCGGCGCCTACGGCAGTTTGCTCACCGACGCCGCTGCCAAGCGCCGCCAGGCCGACGTCACCATGCGCGTCGGCTCCGCAGCCCTCGACAATAC
>DATCOK010000459.1:0-5706 GCA_036564765.1 Candidatus Acidiferrum sp.
AGGAAATGCTCCACGCACTTGCGGTAATACTTCAGCGCTTCCACCCGTGTGGGCTTTTCCGCCGCGCACACCAGCGGCAAGTCCCCAATCTCCAGCAATTCCGGGGTCGTAAAAAAATACATATTCACCGGATAATGAAAAATCGAATTGCACAACGTGCCCTTATCAATCACCAGCGGCCGCATCCCCGCCCGCTTGGCCTCAATCGCGCAAGCCAATCCCGTAGGCCCCGCCCCAAAACAAATAATGTCGTAATTTTCCATAGATTTTAGTGTGCCGCCCCAACCCCCAATTGCAAATTCACCAAAAGATCGCCCCCTGACTGATTGCTTCGATTCAGGTGCCTCAGGGTTCGCTTTCTGAACCCAGGTCTTTCTCTTTACGGGTTCAACCGAACCACATGCCCCCAATTATTCTTTCCCCGAATCTTCCTCCCGCGGCGCTCGCTTGCCCATCTCCTCGCTCAATCCCTCCAACTGAAAATGCCAATCCAACTCCCGCACCTTCTGCGGATTCTCCCGCCAATCCGGCACGACCTTCACAAACAGCGCCAGATAAATCTTGGTATCAAATAATTTCTCCAGTTCCTTCCGCGCCTCTGTCCCGATTTTCTTCAGCATCTCGCCCTTGGCCCCGATCAGAATCTTCTTCTGCGAATCCCGCTCCACATTCATCGTCGCTTCAATCCGCAGCAACCGCGGCAAGGCCTCAAATTTCTCCACCATCACCGACAGCGCATACGGCACTTCGTGATACATCACCTGAATGGCCTTCTCCCGAATAATCTCCGCCGCCAGAAATCGCTCCGGCTGGTCGGTAACCTGGTCCTCTGGAAAATAAGCCTCGCCCGCCGGTAGCTCCCGCAAAATCGTCGCAATCAACTCCTCGCATCCCGCGCCTTTCAACGCTGACACCGGCACAATCGCCGCAAAATCAAATGCTTTTTGAAACGCATCGATCAGCGGCAGCAACTTCGGCTTCGGCAAGCGATCCACTTTGTTCAACGCCAGAATGGTTTTCCCACGAAACCGCTCCGCCCGCTGCAGCAGCAACGCATCCGCGTGCGGGTACGCCCGGCTCGCGTCCACCATCAGCAGCAGCACATCGATGCCCTCCACCGCCGCCGCCACTTCATGCATCATCTGCCGCCCCAGCGCCGAATCTGCCTCGTGCAATCCCGGCGTATCGATAAAAACAATCTGCCCTTCCGCTCGGGTCACAATCCCCTGGATGCGGTTCCGAGTCGTTTGCGGCTTCGCCGTCACAATCGCGATCTTCTGCCCCACCAGCCGGTTCACCAGCGTGGACTTCCCCGCGTTCGGCCGCCCCACGATCGCCACATAACCCGATTTGAATCCCGCGGGACGCACCACTTCTTGCTCTTTTTTTTCTATCATTTTATTTTTCTAAGTAAACTCAGGACCGAATCGCCAGCCAACATCACACCATTACGCCACAACGCGCACAAACTAAATTTCAGCGCGACTTCACCTTATCCTTTGCCGCCGCTAACTGCCTCGCCACTACCGGCGGTGCCGCCGACTTTCGCACTCGCACGCGCAACACTTTCCTCTGATTCGACTCCAGCACTTCAAACTGGTGTCCTTCCAGCTCGATCTTGTCCCCCGCCTCCGGCACTTTTCGCGAAACGTGGCTCAACAATCCCGCAATAGTCGTAACCGCCGCGTCCGACTTGTTGCCAAACCGCACGCCCAGCAGCTCCTCCACGTCATCGATCGCCATGCTCCCGCGCATCACCAACCCGCCGTCCGCCTCGCGTACCACGTCCGCCGCCGGCTGCTTCGCATCGTACCCGCTCTCGCCCACAATCTCTTCCACCAGATCTTCAACCGTCGCAATCCCCGCTACCGACCCATGCTCGTCGATCACCACCGCCAGCGGCTGGGCCTTCTGCCGCATCTCCCGCAGCAAGTCCGAGCCCGCCTTGGTCTCCGGAATAAACAAAACCGGCCGCGCCAGCTCCCGCACCTTGCGCTTCGGCAAATCCTGATCCGCGATGTGCAACAAATCCTGCGCGTTCACCACGCCAAAAATATCGTCCAGCGACTTCTCGTACACCGGCATCTTCGAAAATTTCTTCTCCACAAATTTCGCGTGTAACTCTTCCAGTGTCGCTTCCGCCGCAATCGCCACGATCTCCGGTCTCGGCGTCATCACCTCGCGCACCCGCTTGTCGCTGAACTCCACCACCTGCTCGATCAAATCGGCCTGCTCCGGCTCGAGAATCCCTTCTTCTTCCGCCGCTTCGACCAGGGCCTGTACACCTTCTTCCGTGCGCTGCTCCGCGGTTTTCTCATTCTCTTTCTCGGAAATGCGCGCCAGCGATTCCGCGCCTTCCAGAAAAACGCGTACCGGCCACACCAGCCACATGAACAAGCGAATCGCGGGCAGCAATTTCAGCAGCCATCTTCCGGACGTGCGATATAGCAGCATGTCCGGAATAAAATGCATCGCGATCACGACTTCCAGCGATAGAAATACGATGAACTGCACCACCGATTCCCACGCTTCCGGCACAAAATGCACCACGCCCCGCGTAGTCTCGAGTACCAGAAACGCCAGCCAGAAGTGCCCTAGAATGCGAAACGTCCGCCCGCCGCTGCGCCGGTTGATGCGCAGTTTCGGCTCCACCTCCGCCTCAAAAATTTCCAGGTGCTCGTGAATGCGCCCGGTGGTCATGCGCCCGAGCTCGCGATAGATCAACGTCAGGTAGGAAAAAATGGGCAGACCAAACGCCAAAACGGCTATGCCCAGCACAAATAGCCAACTGAACGTCACGCCAGCCCCAACCGCCTTCTCATCCGCTGTTCAATTCGGTCCATTTCGCCGCGATCCGTTTCGTGATCGTAACCAAGCAGATGCAGCACGCCGTGCAACACCAAAATCCTCAACTCCTCCGGCAAAGTCCGCCCAAAACTCTTGGCATTTCGCCTGGCCACCGCCGGCGCAATCGCAATATCGCCCAGCGATTGCTCCTGCGACTGCAACTGCGAAACTCTTCGCAAGCGCGTTACGCTCTTCCTCCGCTGTCCCGTTCGTCGGCTCATCCCCGGAAACGACAGCACATCCGTCGGCCCCTCTTTCTTCAGAAACTCTTCGTTCATCCCCGCGATCTCCCGATCGCTCACCAAGCAAACCGTCACTTCCGCCTCGCCCACTTTCAATTCTCTTCGCACCCGCTCCAGAAACAGTTCCAGGGGCCGCAACGCCACCCGCACCGCACGCTGCCGGTTCAAGATCATCCCTATTTTACGTCTTGCTCCGCCCCCGCCACCGGCAGAATCGGCGCCGCCAAATCTTTCACTTCCTCTTTACGCCGCTCGCCCCGCCCGTTCGGCCCATTCCCAAACAGGCCGCGCGGATGCGTCGGGTGCGCCACATCATACTCTTCGTACGCCCGGATAATCTGCTGCACCAGGTTGTGCCGCACCACGTCCTTCTCACCGAAGTGAAGCACGCCAATCCCGTCAATCTTCTCGCAAACTTCCAGCGCCTCCACCAACCCCGACTTCTTCCCCGCCGGTAAATCCACCTGCGTCACGTCGCCGGTGATTACCGCTTTCGAATTAAATCCCAGCCGCGTCAGGAACATCTTCATCTGCTCGCTGGTGGTGTTCTGCGCTTCGTCCAGAATCACAAACGAATCATTCAGTGTGCGCCCGCGCATAAACGCCAGCGGCGCCACCTCAATAATTCCCTTCTCCAGAAATCGCTCCAGCTTGTCTGCGTCCAGCATGTCGTACAGCGCGTCATACAGCGGCCGCATGTACGGATCGATCTTCTGCTGCAGCGTCCCGGGCAAAAATCCCAGCCGCTCTCCCGCTTCCACTGCCGGCCGCGCCAAAATGATGCGATTCACCTGCTTGGTCAGCAGCGCACTCACCGCCATGGCCACCGCGATGTACGTTTTCCCGGTGCCGCCCGGCCCGATCCCAAACATCATGTCGTGCTTTTCAATCTCTTCCATATAACGCCGCTGGCTCGCGTTTTTCGGGGTTACCTGCTTCTTTCCGAACGATCGCGCCCGTCCCGGTTCGAACATCGTGCGCGGCGATTCGTGCGGCACCTCCGTCGCCACCCGCATCAGCGACTTCACCTCCGCGCTGGTCAACGTCTTCCCGTGCCGCGTCAGGTGGTTGTACTCCTCCACAATCTTCACCGCTTGGTCCACGTTGTCCTGCTCGCCCTCAATCGTCAGCCGCGTGTCGTGCAAATGTGTCCGCACGTGCAGCGTATCCTCAAGCAGGCGCACGTTATCGTCCAGCGTTCCAAAAAAAGGCTCAATTTGTCCGGATATATGTACGGTACGTCTCATCCAATTGGCAGGTTTTTCGTTCGTGGATACCGAATGGCCGATGTCTACCTCATTGCATCATCGTATGGAAACGGAAACTCATTCCACCCTATCCCAGCAATTCGGCCCGGTCAAGTTCACGCACCATTTGTGTTACCGCCGTCGTGTTGGCCACCTTGGGCCAGCATGAGGCCGCTCTTGGACTGTCCATTCGGTGCCCAAAGCCTCACCCTACTTTAGTACCGGAAACTCGTGACTCCCTTCCCATAGGCGTAAACCTCCCTCCCAGCCATTCTCTACCTGTACGACGCATTAGAAACTACTCACACTCGCCACGAATTTGGGGGAATCACTCATGCAGTTTCCGGTAAAATTTCTCAGCGCCTTCGCGTCTCTCGCTCTCGCGCAAGCCGCATCAGCCCAGCAGCCCAACCAGCAACTCCATCCCGCGCACACCACAGCAGCAGTAGTTCTGTGCCGTGGCGGCGCCAACGTCCCGATGACCGCCGACCCGCAGCAAGCTCTGCCCATGAACGTCGTCGCCGACCTCGCCTGCGGCCAGGCAGTTTCGCTCGTCGCCGGAAACGAAGGCTACACCGTCAACGTACGCACCGCCGACGGCAAGTCTGGCTTCGTGCCCTGGATGAACGTCGGCAAAGGGCAGAGCATCAACGCCAAGCACCTCCCACTGCAGCCCGCTGTTATCCACGACGGCGTCGCCAAGTGGGTCGCCGGCACGGAAGGCTCCGAGCGCTTCTTTACCGAAGGCACTTTAGTCGAATCGCTCACCATCAACGGCGTCACCGTGCAGGTCTCTTTGCAGGACAGCGGTTGGAAGCTTCGCGCCAACATTGCCGTCGCCAACGGCAGCCTCCTCGGCGTGGAAGTCATCCCCTCGCATATCGCGCTGAACGATGTGCAGCAAGCCAGGAAAGCTCTCGTCTACCAGGAACCCAAAAAACTGCGCGGCGCCGTCAATCATCAGATCCTCTGGACCGAAGCCACCGCCGCTCCTTCGCAAAGCGGTTACCTCGTCGACGCCGGTTACTCCGACCGTGACCGCCAGCCCGTCACCCAGAACTATCTCGCCGACCACCAGGCCGCCGTGCAATCCGTCAGCGAGCGTCGCACCGAATTCAACCCTCACTCGCAAATGAAAAATGTCGCCCTGCGCGAAACCATCGTCCTCCCCAACCAGCAACTCGCCGGCTCCAGCTGGTTCGATCGCGACAGCAAACTCTCCGACGTAGTCGTCCGCATCCCCGTCGGCTCCCTAACCTACGAATTCCCCTTCTCTTTTTCCCACGAAAAATAACTTAGCCCCTGAATCGTGGTTGCCCCACCCTGGGAGTTTTAGGGTGGGGCTTTCTGATCCCCCGCCACTAGGTCTG
>DATCOK010000460.1:0-4580 GCA_036564765.1 Candidatus Acidiferrum sp.
GTTCCAGGAAGCCCGCCGCCGCTTGCACCGGATACTCCGCGGCCGCGTCTCCCCCCGCCAATATCGCGCTGCGCAAATGCCCCACGCGTTCGAATCCCCCGCGTACACTACCCGCAAAAAGTTCTCCGCCCCAAATCGTCCCGTCATCACCGTAACCGGTCCCGTCAAAACTCACGCCTACTACGCGCTGCTCCCACGCTCCGCGCTCCGCCAAAACCGAAGCCACGTGCGCGCGATGGTGTTGCACCACGCGCTTTTCTACCGCTTCCAAGTCCAGCGCATGCAGAGTCGACGCATACTGGGGATGCGCGTCATGCACCACTAATAAAGTTTCGGCTTTGATCTCATACATCGCCAGCAAATCCCGGATCGTCGCCTGAAACGCGCGAAACGCCTCGTAGTGCTCCAGATCCCCAATGTGCTGGCTCGCAAACGCCTGCCCATCCACCACCAGCGTGACGGTATTCTTCAAATCCGCGCCCACCGCCAGGATCGGCCGCTCGGCCGGAATCGCCGCCACCGCCCCCGGCGCGTAACCGCGCGCGCGCCGGAGAATTGCCGGGCCAAGAACTCCCGCCCGCGCCACGGAATCATCAACTCGCCGCGCAATCGGCCTCTCACCGACTAAAAATCCATCCGCAATCCCGGAAAGCTGTCGCAGCGCCTCGTCATCCTCATACGCAATCGGTTCGCTCGAACGGTTCGCACTGGTCATCACCAGAATTTCCGGCGCTCCAGCCTCGAACAACAAATAATGCAGCGGCGCGTACGGCAGCATTACTCCCAATTCATCATTGTCCGGCGCAACTCCGGCGAGTTCCATCGCCGCTGGCGCCAGCACGATCGGCCGCGCCGCGGACTTCATCAATTGCTCCGCTTCCTCCGACAATTTCACCACGCGGCGCGCCGCATGCACGTCCGCCACCATCAAGGCAAACGGCTTCTCCTTGCGGTATTTTCGCGTTCGTAACGCCGCCACTGCTTCCACATTTTGCGCGTCGCAAACCAGGTGATACCCGCCCAGCCCTTTCACCGCTAGAATTGCCCCGTCCAGTAACCGCTGCGCCGTCACCTTCACGGCCGCCGCGTCGTCGCGCACCGTTTCTCCCTCGCCCTGCGACAAATCGCGAAAATAATAATGCGGCCCACATTCTGGACACGCCACCGGCTGCGCGTGAAAACGCCGGCTCGTCGGCTCCTCGTATTCCCCCGCGCAGAAGTCATCGAGCAGCCAAGCCGCCATCGTGGTGTTCACGCGGTCGTACGGCAAACTCCGCACCACCGTGTAGCGCGGCCCGCAATTGGTGCAATTGATGTACGGATACTGGAATCGCCGGTCGCGCGAATCAAATAGTTCCGCGAGGCATTCTTCGCATACCGGCAAATCCGGCGACACCCGCACCGTCGGCTTTCCGTCTCGCGTGCTCGCCAGTATCTTGAACTCCGTGTAGCCCGCGCTCTCCGCCGGCACAACGCGCACCGTAACAATCGAAGCTGCCGGCGGCGGTTGCGTCTTCAGCTCTTCCAGAAAAACCTGCAGCGGTTGCTCTTCCCCTTCCAGATGAATCTCCACACCCTCTTCCGCGTTCAACACCCAGCCCGTCAAGCCATTCGCCCGCGCCAACCGGTACACGAACGGGCGAAACCCCACGCCCTGCACCACTCCACGAATTTTTATCGAATATGCGTTGGCCATAAACTTATTTCGCGGCGACCACGCAGCCACGCCCCTGCCATCCCACCTGCTTGACCTGTCCGTCTTCCACCAAAATGGGCACGGTGTACGGTGCCGGCGCCATGGCTTTCATCCGCGCACGCGCCACTTTGTCCGCGTCCACGTCGAACTCCTCAAATTCTTTCCCCGACCACTCCAACCACTCGCGCATCTCGCTGGTGTACGGACAACTCGCGGTCCCATAAAGTTCCAGCTTAGCCATTTCCAAATCCTTCCATCGCTTCGCGCAACACGTGATAGATCGAAGCTTGTACTTCCTGAATCCGCGGAATGTAATCCGAGCGCACGATCAGCGGAAAATCCGCCAACCCCCGTCGCAAGACCTCTCCGCCGTCGTAGCCCAGTAGCGCCACCGTTAGCATCCCGCGCTTTCGCGCCTCTTCCAGAGCGATCACAATATTTTTCGATCCCCCGCTCGTCGAAATCGCCACCGCCACATCATTCGGCCGCGCTTGTGCGATAAGTTGTCGCAGGAAAATCAATTCCGTCCCCACGTCATTAGCAATCGCCGAAATATTTGCCGGCTCCATCGCCAATGAAACCGCCGCTACAGGTTTCATTCCCCTCGGCGGCATCACGCAGTCCAGCGCCCAGTCATTTGCATCTGTCGCCGACCCGCCATTGCCAAAAATAATCAGCTTCCCGCCGTGGCGCACTCGTTCCGCCATCGCCACCGCCGCGCTCCTGATATTTTCTGCTTCCTCCCGCGCCACCCGCTCCCGCAACTGCGCATCGTCGCGCACCTTCATCCGAATCGACTCAGTCACTTCCGTAATTACATCCACGGTCTGTTGTTTGTCTTTGCCGAGAAAGGGATACAGAAAACCCGCATCGCCGACTTCGTGGCCCATCTCGTGATGATCGAAAAACACATGCACGCTTTCCCACAGCGTGTGATACAGAATTTCGATCAGCTCCTGATGCAGAAACGCATCCTGTGTTTCCGGCGCCACAAAATACGAACCCTGCGAACCTGGCAAGGCAAACGTCATGGCCCCGCGTTGGCGCGCCACCTCCAGCGCCGCCCACACCTCCGCGTCGCCTTCCGGCGGACCAAAACCCATCACCATATCGTCAGGATGTAAAAGAGTTTCCAGCCAGGGGCGGAAAAGAATCGACAAATCCAGCGCCGGCAGCGCGCGCTTTCCTACAATTACGGGGTGAACAAACTCGACGGACACGTGTTGCGCGTCAGTAGCGCACGCGCCACGGCCAAATGCCAGCAAGCGTCCGCCGCGCAAAAACCGCTCCGACATTTCACGGCAGGCCAGCGCCAGCCGCTGCGCCTCTTTCGCAAAAAACTCTTCAAACAGGAGGTTGCGCGCGAATAGCCGCTGCTCGATTTGCGTTCCCAGTTCGCACCGCGTGGCCATAACTCATCCTAATAATTCCACCTAGCAAATACGAGGCAGCGGGTCGCCCACCAACATATCCACGATACGCGTCCCGCCATACGGCGTCGCCACCAACACCGCGCATGCCGGCTGCTCCCGCACTTCTCCAATCATTTCCGCTTCGTGTCCACCAGGCGCCGCGCGCAACGCCGCCAGCGCCGCGTCCGCATGTTCCGCCGCCACAATCGCCAGGAACTGCCCCTCATTGGCGATGTGCAGCGGATCTAGCCCCAGTAGCTCACAAGCTCCCCGCACCGTATCGCGCACCGGAATCTTTTCTTCGAACAGCGTAATCCCCAATCCGCAATCGCGTGCCAACTCATTCAACGAGGTCGCCACCCCTCCGCGTGTCGGATCGCGCATCCATCGCACTCCCGCACCCGCGGCAGCGACCAGCGCTTGTACCAGCGGCAACACCGATCGCGTATCCGAACTCAACTCTGCTTCCAGATCCAGTTCGCCACGCGCCAGTAAAATCGTGATCCCGTGATCGCCGACCGGACCCGACAGCAAAACCTTGTCCCCCACCTTCACCGACTTTGCCGAGATCTCCACGCCCGGAATCAGCCGCCCGATCCCCGTCGTGCTGATGTACATGCGGTCGGCCTTGCCGTGCTCCACCACTTTCGTATCCCCGCCCGCGATAATTACGCCCGCGGCTCGCGCCGCTTTTCCCATCGCACGCACTTCCGCTTCCAGAATATTTGTCGGCAGCCCTGCTTCCAGCACGAACGTCGTCACAATCGCTTCGGCCTTCGCGCCGGAAACCGCCAGATCGTTCACGGTCCCGTTGATCGCCAGCTCCCCGATCGACCCGCCTGGAAAACTCAACGGCTTCACCACAAAACTGTCCGTGGTCATCGCAATTCGCGTGCCATTGATTTGAATGTGCGCCGCGTCCCCCAGCGGCCCCATGCCGGCGCCAAAAAGCAGCGGAGCGAACAGTCCTTCCACTAATCGGCGGCTCGCCTTGCCGCCCGCGCCGTGCGCCATCTCGATCTGCGGTTCGCGGAACCTGATCTTGGCGACAAAGTCTTCCATTTTTTTGGGTTCGCTCACACGACGCTGGCAAGATTGGCGTTGGAGATACTCACCGTTTTTCGATGCTCATAATTATAAAAGGCCGCGCAGGAGCCTTCCGACGACACCATCAGCGCCCCGACCGGTGTCTCCGGCGTGCACTCCTGCCCAAACAATTTGCATTGCGCCGGCTTCAACACGCCCTTCAACACTTCGCCGCACTGCGCGGCCTTCGGATCGGTAATACGAATCCCCGGAATATTAAAACGTTGTTCCGCGTCCCACTGCGCATATGAATCCCGCAAACGCAGCGCCGATTGCGAAATAAATCCCAGCCCGCGCCACTCGAAGTACGGCCGCAACTGAAACACCTCGTTCATGGCCTTCAGCGCCGCGCGATTCCCTTCCCACGGCACCACCCGCTTGTACTG
>DATCOK010000461.1:0-17263 GCA_036564765.1 Candidatus Acidiferrum sp.
TTACAATACCCTGCTGCGCACCACCTGCGTTGCCACCATGCTCTCCGGCGGCCACGCTCCCAACGCTCTTCCGCAAACCGCGCGCGCTAACGTCAACTGCCGCATTTTTCCCGGCGAAGATCCCGAACAGGTTCGCAAAACACTCGAGCGCGTCGCCGCCGATTCGAAAGTAACCGTGTCGATGGTTCCGCAACTCGGTCCCGACGGAAAACCCACGCCGGTCGTCACCGTGCCGCCCTCCGCGTTGCTCCCGGAGGTGGTCAAAGCCATGGAGAAAACCATCGATCAGAAGTGGCCCGGCGTCCCGCTGGTCGCCACCATGTCCGCGGGCGCCAGCGACGGCAAATTCACGCGCATCGCCGGCATCCCCACCTTTGGCATCGCCTGCATGTTTTTTGAACTCGGTGACAATCGCGCCCACGGCAAAGACGAGCGCGTGGAGGCCAAAGACTTCTATGAGGGCGTCGACTTCAACTACAAATTAATTCGCGCATTGAGCTCCGCCAACTAACTCAATAGCTTGGCCAACGCTAGTCAGTTAGTCAGGTGAATTCAGGAAATTTCCAATCACCACGGAATCGTGCGCTGCTGCTCGCTGCTTTGGCGCGCCAGCTCCAGAATGCGCATCACGTGCAAAGCGTGTTGTGGCGTCACAGCTAAATCCGCCTTACCCAGCAATGCGTCGCGCGCGTTCGCGTAGTAGTCGCGATAATCCGATCTCACTGGCGGCACGCTTTTTCGCGTTTCCACTCCATTCTCCATCGTGGTCAGCACGCCCCAATCTTCCTCGCGCTGCACGTTCCAACCTTCATCTTCAAACGTAATGCCGTTGCGCAAATTGATTTCCTGCGGATCGAAGCTCTGCTTGAAAAACGCCCCGCGCGTCCCTTGCAACACGAATCGCGGCCGCTGCGCCGCCGCCAGCATCGTCGACCGCAACACCGCGCGCATGCCGCGCGGATAACACAGCGTCACGTCAAACGCATCATCCACTACCGCGTCATCGCGTTCTACGCGCACGTCCGCGGTGACCGCCTCCGGCAACCCAAACAGCACCAGCGCGTGATCGATCAGGTGCGGCGCCAGGTCGAACAAAATTCCCGCACCCGCTACCCGGCGCTCTCGCCAGGCCGCAGCTTTCAGTGCCGGCCGGTACCGGTCATAGTTCGATTCGAATCGCACCACGCGCCCCAACGTTCCTTCCGCCACAATCTTTCGAAGCGCCTGAAAGTCTCCGTCATACCTCCGGTTCTGATACACCGTGAGCAAGCGCCCGAGTTTACGCGCGAGTTCCACAAGTTCCGCCGCTTCCGCAAGCGTCGTCGTGAACGGCTTGTCCACCACCACATCGCGCCCGGCCTCCAGGCACGCTCGCGCCAGCGGCGCATGCGTGTCGTTCGGCGTGGCAATTACCACCAGCCGGATTTCCGGCATCGCCAATAATTCCTCCAGCGTGCGTACTACGCGCACCTCCGGATATTTCTTCGCCGCTTCATCGCCGTGCCGCTGCAAAATCGCCGCCAGCCGCAATCCCGGCGTAGCCCGTATCACCTGCGCATGAAACGCTCGCCCCGCCAAACCAAATCCAATCATCCCCACATCAATCAACACGCACCCCATTCCGAAGCCGTTGGGTATTCACCCGAACAGCAGTCAACCCAAGAGACAATCCCACGTTGCTCTCTCCATCCATCTCACTCAGAATGAGCCCACATCATGTCAGAACGCATCGCTAAGACTCCACACTCCACAAAATTCATCAGCGCCACGCTCTTCGCCGGCTTCATCCTCACCGGCATGGTCTGCACGATCCTCGGCCCCATTCTCCCCGTCTTCATCGCCCGCTGGAATTTAACCGACGCCCAGGCCGGCCTCTTTTTCACCACCCAATTCACTGGCTCCCTCGCGGGCGTGGCACTCTCCAGCGTCATCCTCGCCGCGCGCGGCTACCGCGAAGCCCTCCTCCTCGGATTTTTTCTCATGGCCGGAGGCGTTGCCGGCCTCAACAGCAGCAACGAACACGCCGCATTGCTCGCCACCGCCATCTTCGGCTTCGGCTTCGGCGTCGCCATTCCCGCCACCAATCTTTGCACCGCGGAAATCGCCGGCGCCCGCCGCTCCTCCGCGCTCAACATTTTGAACATGGCCTGGGGCATCGGCGCCATTCTCTGCCCACTGCTCATCCTCGCTGGTATAAAATCCCGGCACATTACCGAACCTCTTCTCGCCATCGCGCTCGCTGCATTCTTTCTCAGCATTCTTTTCTCGACCATGAAATTCCCACAGAAAACCGCACGCCAGAATCCATCCAGCGAGACCATCGAGAAATCCGCCAAGGAAAGCACCCATCCCGTCCACGTACCCGTGGCCCTTGCGCTGCTCTTCTATCTCTATGTCGGCACCGAAAACGGCGTTTCCGGCTGGGCCGCCGAGCAGGCCCGCCGCATCGGCATAGGCACGGCCGCCACGCTCGCTCCCATGTTTTTCTGGACCGGCCTGCTCTCCGGCCGCGCCATTTCCGCGGTGATTTTATCGCGCGTCAAAGAAAAATCGCTGGTCATCGGCGGACTTCTACTCTCCGCCGTAGGCACCGCCTGCCTTCTTCTCGCCACCAACAAGATACAAATTCTCGTCGGCGTGCTCGCCGCCGGCTTCGGATTCTCCGGGGTCTATCCCATTTTAATCGCCTGGCTTTCCAAATGGTACGGCGAGCGCGCCCGCCGCCTTGGCGGCATCATGTTTTCTCTCGCTTCCATCGGCGGCGCCACCGTTCCGTGGGTCGTCGGCTTCGTTTCCCAGCGCGCGCAAAGCCTCCGCATCGGTTTGCTCGTCCCGTTCGCCGGATCTCTTGTCATGATCGGGCTCGTCGCCGTGCTGCGCCGCCGCATCGCCGCCTGAGGTATTCTTTCTTCTGTGCCGCTCGCACCGATGCCGCCACAAAAAACTTCTTCGCAGCGCTCTCCCACCACTGGCCTGCTCTTCGGCCTGATTATCACCCTCGCCGCCGTGCTGGCGTACGCGTCCTACATCACCGTGCAACTCGCCGGTCTGCGCCGCCTGCAAAGCGACATGGTCGATCGCAATCGCAAGGACTCCCTGCAACTCCTGCGCGTCCAGAACGATCTCAACTCCATCGCGCTGGCCATGCGCGACATGCTCGACGCTACCGAGCCTTATCCGCTCACCGCCTGGTCCGCGCAATTCGATCGCATCCACGCCGACCTCGACGCCGGACTCCAACTCGAAGAACAATTCGCCGGCACGAATCGCACTCCTGAGCAGCGGCTCTACCTCAGTCAATCGCTCGCGCAATTCTGGGATGCCGTCAATCGCATGTTCGCGCTCGCAGCCTCCGGCAAAGACAACGAAGCCCGCGAACAAATTCGCCTGACGCTGCAAGCCCGTCAGCAGGCCCTCAGCACGGCCGTTTCCCGCCTGCTCGTCGAAAATAATGAAGGCGAACAACAAGCCGCCGCGCGCATCACCAACATCTACGACAGCGTGCAGCGCCAGCTCTATCTTTTTCTCGCCGCCACGCTGGTGGCCATCGCGCTCACCAGTCTCTATCTCATCCGTGCCAACCGCCAGATTTTCGCCCGCCTCGCCGAACTTTCCGAGCAGCGCAGCGACCTCGCGCAAAAATTAATCGCCACGCAGGAATCCACGCTGCGCCATATCTCCCGCGAACTCCACGACGAATTCGGTCAGGTGCTCACCGCCATCGGCGCCATGCTCGCGCGCGCGGGAAACCAGGCACCTGAAGGCTCGCCGTTGCGCGCTGATCTTCAGGAAGTCCGCGAGATCGCGCAAACCACGCTCAACAATATTCGCAGCCTCTCCCAGGCGCTCCATCCCGTTCTGCTCGAAGAAGCCGGACTGGAGAGCACCCTGGACTGGTATATTCCTACCGTGGAACGCCAGACCGGCCTGCGCCTGCACTATGAAAAGTCCGGCCGATCTTTTCCCGTGGACACCAGCGCGGGCGTCCATCTCTATCGCATCATTCAGGAAGCGTTGAACAACGTGAGTCGCCACGCCGCCGTCACCGAAGCCTGGATTCGCCTGAAATTTCTCGCGCACACGCTCGAACTCGAAGTGGAAGATCACGGCAAAGGCTTCGTAACTGCTTCGGTCGGGGCAGGCAATAATACTCCTCGCGGAATCGGCCTCGTCGCCATGCGCGAACGCGCCGAACTCATCGGCGGCATTCTCGACATTTCACGCCCGCCGCAGGGCGGCACGCTGGTGCGCCTCAAAATCCCCCAGGAAAAATTGCAAACTCATGCCGCGTAAAATCACCGTGCTGCTGGTCGACGATCACGCCCTGGTGCGCCGCGGTTTCCGCCGCATGCTCGAAGACGACGCCGAACTTTCCGTGGTCGCGGAAGCCAGCGACGGGCCGGAAGCCGTGCGCCTGGCGCTCGAACTGCGCCCGCAGGTCATCGTGATGGATTGCGCGCTGCCGGAATTCAACGGTATCGAAGCCACTCGCCGCATTCGCAAGGATTTTCCCTCCGTGGAAATTCTCATGCTGAGCATGCACTCCGAGGAAACCCTGGTGCGCCAGGCCCTCGAAGCCGGCGCCCGAGGCTACGTGCTAAAAAACGCCATGGACCTCGACCTGGTCAGCGCGGTAAAAACCGTCGCCGCCGGCAAGCCCATCCTCGATCCCCAGATTTCCAGATCGCCCGCGCTCAAAGGCGAACGCGGCGCGGGCCTCACTTCCCGCGAGCTCGAAATTCTTCAGCACATCGTCGCTGGAAAATCCAACAAGGAAATCGCCGCCGATCTGAATCTCAGCTCCAACACCGTGGCCGTGCATCGCGCCAACATAATGGATGCGCTAGGCATCCACAAAACCGCCGAGCTAGTCGTCTACGCCATCCGCCACGGCCTGGTCACTCTTCCATGAAACCTGCCATAAAGCGCCGCGATTTTCTCGCAGCTGCCGGCGCACTCTCCGTCAACGCAGCCTTTACTCCGCATAAACTTTTCGCCGCGCCGCCTCCTTCGCTCGGCTTCCACTTCACCGACGTGACCGCCGCCGCGGGCATCCAGTTCCAGCACAACAGCGGAGCCTTCGGAGGAAAATTTCTCCCCGAAACGCTGGGCTCCGGCTGTGCCTTTCTCGACTACGACAACGACGGCTGGCAGGATATTTTGCTTGTCAACGGCATGGACTGGCCCGGCCACAAGCGCCAGAAATCCACGCTGCGTCTCTATCGCAACGATCGCAACGGTTCCTTCACCGACGTAACCCGCGCCGCCGGCCTCGAACTCGAAATGTACGGCATGGGCGTGGCCGTCGACGATTACAACAACGACGGCTTTCCCGACATTTTCATCAGCTGCGTGGGCCAGAGCCGCCTCTTCCGCAACAACGGCGACGGAAAATTCACCGACGTCACCCGCGCCGCCGGTCTGCAAAATCGCCAGGCCTTCAGCACCTCCGCGTTGTGGTTCGATTACGATCGCGACGGCCTGCTCGATCTCTTCGTCTGCAATTACGTGCGCTGGTCGCCGGAGCATGACGTCTTCTGCAGCCTCGACGGCTCGCACAAATCCTACTGCACGCCCGAAGCCTACCGCGGCGACACCTGCTGGCTTTTTCACAATCGCGGCGACGGCACCTTCGAAGACGTCACCGCCACCAGCGGCATTTTCGACAGCAGCTCCAAATCGCTCGGGGTGGCCATGTTCGACTACGACCAGGACGGTTGGCCCGATTTACTCGTCGCCAACGACACCCAACCCAACAAGCTCTACCGCAATTTGCGCAATGGAAAATTCAAGGACGTGGCCGTCGAAGCCGGCCTGGCTTTCAGCAGCGAAGGTAAAGCCCGCGCCGGCATGGGCGTGGATACCGGCGATCTCGACAATTCCGGCCGCCCCGAAATCGCCATCACCAATTTTGACAACGAAATGATCGGCCTTTACCGCGCCGTTTCCAACGCCGCCTACGACGACATCTCGCAGTCCGCGGGCATTGGCGCCCCCTCCAAGAACACTCTCGGCTTCGGCTGCGCTTTTCTCGACGTGAATCTCGACGGCTTCCTCGATCTCGCCGTCGCCAACGGCCACATCGACGAAACCGTGCGCAACATTCGCGGCAACGTCGGCTACGCCCAGCCTCCGCATCTCTTTCTCAATAATGGCAGAGAAAAATTTCGCGACGTCGCCGCCGAAGCGGGCGGCGGTTTCGAAAAATCCAGAGTAGGGCGCGGCCTGGCCTACGGCGATTTCGATCGCGACGGCGACCTCGACCTGCTCATGACCACCAACAACGGTCCCGCCTATCTCTTCCGCAACGATCAAACCGCCGGCAACCGCAGCATTCGCTTTCGCCTCATCGGCACGAAATCCAATCGCGACGCCATCGGAGCCCTGGTGCGCATTTTCTATAACGGTCAATCGCAATCGCGCATTGTGCGTGGCGGCTCCAGCTATCTTTCGCAATCCGAGCTTCCCGTAACCTTCGGCGTCGCCAAACTCGACAAAATCGACCGCGTCAGCATCGACTGGCCCAGCGGCAAATCCGAAGAATTCAAAAATCTCGCCACCGCCCGCGCCTACGACTGCACCGAATCCAAGGGTATCCAATCCTTTTCGTGAGATTTCGAATCGTAGCTGCGGGCAGGATTCCGATCCGCCTCGCCGAATAAATTACGCCGGAATTTGCGCCAACTCTTGCACCGCGCGATACGCCTGATTCATCGCCTGATCCGTATACGCCGCGGCCGCCGCATCCGCATTGGCAATCGCGATGCGCCCAAACCGTTTGCGCCCGATCTCGCACGGCGCTTCTCCCGGCGCCCAATCCGGATCGAACAGCGGATTGTATTCATAAGCGTAACCGTGCGGCCAGCGGTTCACTGTGATGGCGTCAATGTCCCGCGCCGCATCGAACCCGCCGGGCCCCAGCACCCGCGTAAGTTGATCGCGAATCTTGCGCTCGAACGTGGAAAACGGCGTCACCAGCAACTCCGCGCGCCCCACTTTATGCTGCTCGCGCTCCGGCAATCCCGGCGCGCACGGCGTCCGCGTCATGCGCACCAGCATCGGCTCGTCCGGCGCAAGCGGCGCCTTGTACTCGCCAATATTCACCGCGCTATCCAGCGAAACGTGCGTGTGATACATCCCCGGGCAGGCCACGTGCGCCACGCCCAATTTCTCAAACGCTTTCCAGTTCCGGATCGCCACCGAGGTATACACCAGCGGCACTTTCGTTCCGTACAGCAGTGCCTCTTTCTGCGCCTGCGGCAACTCCGGGCACACAAACGGAATCACCGTGTTCCAGCACGCCATCACCACAGCATTCGCACGCGCCGCGTACACCTGTCCCTTTCGCGCGTAACTCACTTCCACTTCCTTCGCCGTGGCCGCGTCACCCACATGGCGCACCCGCACCGCCGTGCTGTTCAAGCGCACGCGCACCGTCGCTCCATCGCGATCCAGTTTGCTGTAGTCCGCCTTCGCCATAACAATGTCTTCCGCGTTCTGCCCGCCGACCGCTCCCGGTATCAACGCCCGCACCAGCATCCGCGCAATCGACGCATTCCCATCCGGATAATGAAATTCATATTCCGGCTTCGGCGTTGCAAATCCCCGCGCCGTAAATCCCATTCGCTGGTGCGGCCCCGGGTCCAGCTTCAGCCCCGCAAACCCCGGCAGGTGATACACCCAGCAATCCAGCGCACTCACCGCATCGATGCCCACGCCGTACAATCCCTGCGTCTGCGCCTGGTACACCGCCGCCACGCTCGCCTCGACCTTAACCACCTTCAGCAGAAAGTCCCTGTAGCTCATGCGCGACAGCCGGTCTTTTTTCTCGTCCGAAGAAAGTCCCGGCAGAAAATCCACCGTCGTTTCGCTCAGCCGCAGCCAATCGCGCCGCCCGTTCTCCGTCAGCGGAGTCTTCGCTATAAATTCCGCCATGTCCCCGCTGCTCTTCTGCGTTCGCCGCCCCGGCCCGCCCACTACCAGCTTCTCCACGCCAAACGTTTCCTTGTCGAAAAAATAGGCGCTCTGCAAATTCTTGTACGCGTCCTTCACATCGCACTTCTCCGCCAGCTTCGCCGGATCGATTCCCAACTCTGTCATCAATCCCGCAGCCTCTGCACTGTACGGAAACGGCGACTCAATCGCCCACGTTCCGCCATTCCCGAGCAGTAGCCGCCCACCTGGACGAAACTCGTTGCGTTTGGCATGCCCGCCAAAGTCGTCGTGATTATCAAGAATCAAAATCCGCGCATTGGCATTCTGTTTGCGGCAAAAATAAGCCGCCGACAGCCCACTGATCCCTCCGCCCACCACGATCAAATCGTAAGGCTCGCGCAGCGCCACCGGCTCTCCGGCTGTCTTCCAGAAAGTCCCGTCGCGCAGTGCGTGCGCCACTTCAAACGACCCGTCCGTACTTCCGCGCATTCCCGTGAGCGCGGGCGGATAATAGCCCGCGCGGTCTTGCGCAAATTCGCCCGCCGTATTCGCCCCAAAACAAACCCCCGGAATCGCCGCGCCAGCCAGCGCTCCCCCAATCGCCACGCTCACGCCATTCAAGAAGTCCCGCCGCGTGATAGCCCGATCCATTCCCAACTTCCGGTCGCTCTTCTTCACACCCACCTCATCCCGCCGTCTCGACGGCGGTTCTCCGATTTAGCGCAACCATCCTCGCATAGTACTTTCGTAGTATTGCGCCCCTTTTGCCTTCGCCGTATAAATGACCTACAACGCACCCGCTTTACGGCTCGGCACTTGGCCGGCCTGAAGCACCCCCTATGCATCGCGGCCGGATGATCGAAGCCATCCGGCCGATCTTTTTTGTATGCTGGCTTCTCGCAACTAAATCTCGCCCAAAACAGGGGAGCCCTGATGACCTGGATCAAAACCGTTCGCATGGACGAAGACGAGCGCGTCAAGCAAGCCATGGAAGCCCAGCGCCGGCTCTATCCCGTTGAGTACGCCACGCCGGTGGCCAGCGTCGACGGCGCTGGCGACGCCGCCGGCATCACCTCCTCGCACACCTTGATCCCCGACGCGCTCTATCACGCTTTCGGCACTTTCGGCGTGCTGCTCTCGCCCGAACTTCCGCTCACTCGCGATCAGCACGAGATGATCGCCACCATGGTCTCGGTCACCAACCGCTGCCACTATTGAATCGAATCCCACGCAGAGTTTCTGCGTCGCGTCACACTCGACAAAGACATGGTCGCCGCGCTGCAAAGCGACTACACCACCGCGCCCATATCGCCCCAGAACCGCGTCATGTTGGATTACGTCGTGAAGCTCACCAAAGACGCAACGCAATGCAGCCCGGTGGACCACGCCGCCCTCCGCGCCGTGGGCTTCGACGATCGCGGCATCCTGCAAATCACCCTGATCGCCTCCTGGTTCAACTACATCAACCGTGTAGCCGACGCCCTCGGCGTAGGCCGCCCCGGCTAATTTTCTTATCGCGACAGAGCCGCAGTCAGGCAGGGAATTCAAAAGTAAGCGGGAAAAACAGCAGTAAGTTGGCAGCGATACCGGGATTCGAACCCGGATTTCGGCCTTGAGAGGGCCGCGTGCTAACCCTTGCACCATATCGCCACTGCGTCGTTAATTTTATCATCCCTGAGGACACACAACAAAGTCGCGCCATCTTTCAGGGCAGCTTTCACGGCAAGTTGAAAGAGAAATCGAAGGACTTTAAAACTGGCTAGCAGCTACGCCGCTTCATGGCTCGACGCCGCAGCCGCTCGCGGGCACTCTCGCATCACCGGCCGCACCGCAAAAAATTTATGCCGGCAGGGATCGCAGCGCAGCGCCGGCAGCCCCAGCATTCGCGCGATCAACGCCATCGGCCCCGCGATATATTCAGAAGAAATCTTCTGCAGCTCCAGGTTCCCGCAGATGCGGCAGCGCGCATACTTTACGCTTCTCAACGGCACCGCCCGCGCGTGAAATCTCTTTTCACATTTGGTGCAGCGCCACGCCGACATTCCGAACAACGCCAATAGATAATCAGCCGGCGTCCTTCGTCTCGAGTGGCGGCTTTGACCTGCATGGCAACCTGGGCAGTGCATGAAACTCCGTGCGGGATGAATTTGACGCCTACTCTATTTTATATTCCACCACTCGGCAAGAGCACTTAAGTGCTTGGTACAATACTCTCGGAGCCTCCATGCCCGACTACACCACAAAACACGCGCGCGCCGGAATCAAAACCAAATTACCGGAACTCGAAACCTGGCCCAATCAATTTCCCGGCTATATCATCACCACGCGCTTCCCGGAATATTCTTCGGTCTGCCCCAAGACCGGTCTGCCCGACTTCGGCACCATCACCATCCGCTACATGCCCGCCAAAAAATGCCTCGAACTCAAAGCCCTCAAAATGTATCTCCTCGCCTACCGCGACCTCGGCATCTTCTACGAAAACGCCGTCAATAAAATGCTACACGACTTCGTCCACGCCACCCGCCCCAAATTTTGCATTGTGCGCGGCGAATTCACCCCCCGCGGCGGCCTGACCACTACGGTAACCGCCCGCTGGCCCGCCCGCCCTGTCCGAAGCAGCCGCACAAAACGCCACAAATAAATATCAGCAACGTATATCCGGTCTATCTGGAGGTTTTCAGTTAGTGACGTTCGAGACCGGAGGTTGAACTTCGAACTTCCAGAAACTTCTAACTTTTAGCCGTAATTAGAAAATCGTTCAGGACCAGGGCGTCCATTTGAGTGCGGAGAAAGCAGTCGATGGCTTCTTCGGGGCGGCAAACGATGGGTTCGTTGTCGTTGAAGGAAGTGTTGAGGACCACGGGAACGCCGGTGAGATTTCCGAAAGCCTTGATGAGCTGCCAGTAGCGGGGATTAGCGTCCTGGGTGACGGTTTGCAGGCGGCCGGTGCCGTCGACGTGGGTGGGCGCGGGAATTTTGTCGCGCATTTCGGGGCGGACGGAATAGGCGAGAGTCATAAACGGTGAGGGGTGGGATTTTTCGAAGTAGACGCCGGTGGATTCCGCGAGGATGGACGGAGCGAACGGGCGGAAGATCTCGCGGTGCTTGATGCGGCGATTGAGAATTTCCTTCATTTCGGGGCGGCGCGGGTCGGCGACGATGCTGCGATTGCCGAGGGCGCGTGGGCCCCACTCGGCGCGGCCCTGAAACCAGCCGAGAATTTTTCCGTCAGCGATGATTTGGGCGGTCTGGCGCATTAATTCAGGCTCGGAGAGTTGGGCGATGGAGTAGCCGTTCGAAGCGAGTGCGCTTGCGTCGATGGCGCGGCGGGTTTCTTCGACGGAGAATTGCGGGCCCCAGTAGGCGTGATTCATAACGAAATCGCGAGGCTTGCCGAGGTGCTGATGCCAGATGTAAAACGCGGCGCCGACGGAGAGGCCTCCATCGCCGGCGGCGGGGTGCACGTAGACCTGCTCGAAACCGGTGGAGTCAAAAATTTTCCCGTTGGCGACGCAGTTGAAGGCCACGCCGCCGGCGAGGCAGACGGATTTGAGTCCGGTTTCTTTGGCGAGCTTGCACAGCATGCCTAAATAAACTTCCTCCAGGCGGGTTTGCAGAGAGGCGGCGAGATTTTTGTGGCGCTGCTCGAGAGGCTCATCGGGATGGCGCGTGGGTCCTAACAGGCGAGCCATCTCGGGAGAAAACATTTTGCCAACTGTGGGAGTTTTGGTGGAGTCGGCCCAGGACATTTCCGGGCCGGTGCGGTGGTGGGTGAAATATTGGAGCCCAAGGCGGAAACCGTTGCCGCGGGACTTTTCGTTGAACCGCACAATGTCGCGGAAGGCCGCGACGTTTTCGGGCTGGCCGTAGGCGCCGAGGCCCATCACTTTGTATTCATCGCCGTACTTGAGGAAGCCAAGGAATTGGGTGACCGCGCTGTAGAAAAGTCCGAGCGAATGCGGGAAGGCGACGGAGCCTTGGATCTTCATGCTGCTGCCAGCACCGGCGCCCCACATGGAGCTGGCGAAATCGCCGAGGCCATCGGCGGATAGCAGCGCGGCGCGTTCGAACGGGGAGACGAAAAAACTGCTGGCGAGATGGGCTTGATGATGCTCGACGCGATGAAATTTCGCTTTGATTTTTTTAGGGTTGGTGTCGAAGGCAGCGGCGAGGGCTTCGGGAATACCGGTGAAGGTGACGAGGACTTTGGCGCGCTGGCGGGCGAAGGACGGCATGCGCAGGGAGTAGAGAGCTTTGGTGAAGAGGCGCGCGTAGGGGTTGCGGGGAATGCCGACGTGATCGATGTCGGCGAGGGTGAGGCCGGCTTCTTTTAAGCAGAAACGAATGGCCTGCACCGGAAAACCGGCAGCGTATTTCACGCGATTGAAGCGCTCTTCTTCGACGGCGGCAATGAGGCGGCCGTCGCAGACGATCGCGGCGGAGGCGTTGCCGTGATAGGCATTGATTCCGAGAATGTTCATGGAACGAAGATCAGTTTACCTTAGGCGAGGAAATCACGCGGGCGGGGATCCCGCAGGTGCGAATCACGCAGAGAGATGGCGGCGGCACCATTCGTTCAGAACATAGAGCGACCAGGGGCGGGACCAGGAAGTCTTCCCGGCGAGAAACTCTTTCCAGACAAATTGCACGCCTGCGGCGTGGAGATGGGGTGCGAGAGCGGGAGCGATCTCGGCGAAACTTTTTTCGAGGCGCGGGCGCAACGGGCCACGCAGCCACTCTTCCCACGGAAGGGTGAAGGTGCGCTTGCGCTGGGTGAGGATTTCCGGCGGAAGAACGTCGCGGAGGGCTTCAACGAGCAGAGCTTTCTGCGTGCCTTCGCGGCGGCGGGCCTCGTCGGGGAGAGAGGTGACAAATTCGACCAGCGAAGTATCGAGGAGAGGCACGCGGACCTCGAGAGAGCGGGCCATGCTGACGGAGTCGGTGTCGCGGAGCAGAGTGCTGACCATGTAGGTGCGCAGCTCGAGCCAGGACAAGGCCGCGACGGGCTCGAGCTTCTCGGCTTCGTCGGCCACGTGCTGCAGCCAGGCGAGCCAAGTGGGATCAAGTGTGACGCTGTCGGCTCCGATGGAGCTGGCGCGGAACCTGGGATCAATCAGACTTTGGAGGCGCGCGCCCGGTGGGAAAAGCGCGCGCGCGAAAAAATAGAGATGCGGTAGGAGATCGGGGTTGGCCCAGGCGGCTGCGACTTTTTGCGCCGCGTCGGCTTTACCCGCGCCGCCGAGGAGAGATTGCAACAGCGGCAGCGACATGCGGCGAAGCGCGGCCGGCAAGAGTTTTGCGGTGCGCGTCATTTTTTGCAGGCGCGGAACGTCGTTGAAGGTGGAGTAACCGGCGAAGAGCTCATCGCCGCCGAGGCCGGAGAGCGCGACCTTGAGGCCAACTTCGCGAGCGGCCCAGGAGACGAAGTAGGTGTTAACGCCATCCATGGTGGGCTGATCGAGAGCGGCGACGGCTTCATCGATGCGCGAAAAAATGGCATCGCCGTCGAGAGGAACTTCGGTGTGCTGCGAACCGCAACTCTCAGCGACGATACGGGCCAGCGCGGCTTCGTCGTAAGTCGTGCCGGGAAAGGTGAGGGTAAAACTTTTGATGCCGGCCTGGGCGCGGCCGGCCAGCATGGCGATGGCGCTGGAGTCGAGACCGCTCGAGAGAAAGAGACCGACGGGAACGTCAGCGATGAGATGAGCGGTAACGGCATCTTGCAGAAGGGGACGCAATTTTCTTGCGGCCGCGGAAAATCCCTTGGGGCGTTGCGCGTCGCGCGCGGCGGGACTGCGAGTGGCGTCGTACCACGGGCGAGCGCGAGGAACGCGGCGGCGCTCGGGAATGTGGACGAGCATTTTGTGACCGGGCGGCAAGGAAAAAACACCGTCGAGCAGGGTGACCGGTTCGGAGACGCTGCCGAAGAGAAGATAGGACGTCACGCTGTCTTGCGAGATTTGTTTGGAGCAGAGACCGGCGGCAAGCAAAGCGCGCACTTCAGAAGCGAATGCGAGGCCATCTGGAGATTGCGTGTAGTAGAGCGGCTTGATACCGAAGGGGTCGCGCGCAAGGAACAGAACGGGGACGGCGGCGTGGCGCGCGCGCAGGTCCAGAAGCGCGAAGGCGAACATGCCGCGGAGTTCGGTGAGGCAATCCTCGCCCCATTCTTCCCAGGCGTGCACTAGAATTTCGGTGTCGGACTGCGTGGTGAAGCGGTGGCCGCACAACTGCAGCGTGTCGCGGAGTTGGCGATAGTTATACAGCTCGCCGTTGAAGATGACGGCTACGTCGCGCTTTTCGTTCCAGATAGGCTGATGACCGCCGGGCAGATCGATGATGCTCAGGCGGCGCATGCCGAGAGCCAGGCCGGGAGCGCGCTTCTCATCGAAGAGGAAACCTTCTTCATCCGGGCCGCGATGGAGAAGTGCGGCGGTCATGGCGCGGACGCTCGATTGCGCGCGCGAATGGTTGGAGGTGAACGCGGCGCCACAGATACCGCACATCCTATTCTTCTAACTCGGGAGCGGAAAAGAAGGTGGCGCTGGCGCGGGCGACTTGGTGGCGAACACGGAAACGGGAGACGCGCAGATGATGATCGGCATACCACGCGAGGATGATGCGCGCGCCGAGGAAGAGTATCGAGAGAACCGCCGAAATAAAAAAGTAGAAAAAAGATTCGCGCTCGAGCAGCAGGCTCCAGTCGGCAGCTTCCTCCCATCCGGGGTAGACGGTTTGCAACATGCGCCGCAAGCCTAATCCGTCCATGGGAAGGCGCGCAACACGCACGTGCGCAAAACTTTTGTAATCGTAAATGGGGAGGTAGTTGGGAATTTTGCCGGTAGCTTCGGCGAGAATTTCAGGGTTCTGCAGATCCTTGCGGGTGAGCATGCGGCTTTGGGCATCGCGAAGAATGACGCGGTAGGTGGCGTCCACCACAATCCAGCGGCCATCGATCAGAACTTCCGAGACGACGTGCTTGGCAGTGCGCTCAGGAGTCAGCAAGAGCAAGCGGCGAGCGTCGAGACCGGTGCTGCGCGCAAGATTGAGGAAGGCATTGGTGGCGGTGCCGCAGACGGCGAGCAATTGTTGGTAATTGAGGGTGTTCTCGGGGTCGCGCGGACCCAATTCATTGGGGTGGGCGGCGATGGGGCGGGCCGGGCCGCTGCGCATCCACGTGAGAATGGCTTCCACTTTGGCTTCCGGGGATGCCGTGCGCGGGACGATGGCGTCGGAAAATCCTTTTAAGTAGCGGCGCACGGAATATTCGCGCATGGAGGTGTAGCCGAGCGAGAGCAGCGAGGCGACCAGCAACACGTTCACGGTTCGCCAGAGGACGCGAAAGAGGAGCTCCCGTTTTGCGCCGCGTGTGAACAGTGGATTATTCCGTGGCCGGGGACGACAGGCCGGGTGACCTTCCGGAGATTAGAGCCGAGTATAAGGAGACCATGTCGGCAGTGGGCTGCTCCCAATCGAGGCGCGCGGTGACTTCCTGGCAGCCGGCGGCGAGGCGGGCGTGGAGTTGCGCGTCGGTGAGAACACTATGCAGGGCGTTCGAAACGGCCGAGACGTCGTGCAGAACGACGAGCCCGGCGCCCTGAACCAGCGGCGCGATGCCGCATTGTTCCGTGACGATCACAGGAGTACCAGCGGCCATGGACTCCGCGGCGGTGTTGCCGAAATTTTCATTTTGCGAAGGAAGGACGAAAACGTCGGCATCGCGATAGGCGGCCCATTTGTTTTCGTCGTACAGCGCACCGGAAAATTTGACGCGCGCCGAAATACCGAGGCGCGAGGCTTGGGCTTCGAGGGATTGCTGCAGGCCGCTTTCGGAAGGGCCAGCGAAGACAAGGACTAGCGGGCGTTCGTCAATTTGTTCCGCGAGTTGCGCGAAGGCGTTGAGAAGAAGGTCCGGGCTCTTTTTCTGAGAGATACGCCCCAGAAACAAGATGAGGCGGGCATCTTGCGAGATGCCGAGGGAGGCGCGGAAGAGGCCGGCCTCCGGCCAGGCGAAAGGAACGGCGACACCGTTGCGACGCAGGACAATTTTTCTGCGAGGAACACCAGCGGCGGCCAATTCCTGAACCTCCTGATCGGATGTGGCGACGATGGCGCTCGCGCCAGCGAATAGAGATTTGCCCAAGGCAAAATGATACATCCGTTTCAGTAGCACATTTCGGACAATCGGCACGAACATCCCGATCGGCTCGATGACATAGGGAATGCGGCGGGCACGGGCGATGGAGGCCACGGCGGGACCCAGCAGATCGTAGATGCCGAAGATGTGGATGACGTCAAAATTCTGCAGCCGCGCGCGGCAATAGCGCTTTACCGCGGGATTCCAGCTAACCGCGCGGTAGCGAAACCAGCTGGGCACGTAGATGGATTGCACCCCGTTTTCGGCGTGACGCCAGCCGAAGGGCGAGCGATCCCATCCGGCGGCTTGCAGTTCCGCTTCGGATTTTTTTTGCAGCTTTTTTTCGAGCCCCCAGTCGGCGGTGAGGACGTTGACCTGCTGGCCCTGGCGAGCGAGGCCCTCGGAAAGCGCGCGGACTTTTACCGGTGGGCCGCCGAATTCAAAAAACGGGGCGTAAGTTTCCGAGACGTTCAGGATTCGCATTGTTCGCGAAGAATTTTTTTCAGGGCTTTGGCGAAAACGTTGAAGCGAAATTCACTCTCGACGCGCTCGCAGCCCCTCGCACCCATGTCGCGGGCCAGCGTGGGATTGGCGAGAAGGGTTTCGAGCGAAGTGGCCAGTTGCGCGGCGTCGCCGTGCTGCACGAGATAACCGGTGACGCCGTCGCGAATGACTTCGGGAGCGCCGCCGTGAGCGCCGCCGATGACCGGCTTGCCGCAGGCCATGGCTTCCAGATACACGAGGCCGAAACCTTCGGCGAGGCTGGGAAGCGCAAAAATTTCGCACGCAGAGTAGCAGGAGGCGAGTTGGGGGTAGGAAAGGCCGCTGAGAAAGTGGACGTGTGAGAGCACGCCGGCTTTGTCGGCCAGTTCTTCGAGCCAGTCGCGGTCGTCGCCTTCGCCGACCATGGCGAGTTGCAGATCGGGATAACGCGGAAGCAGGCGCGGAAGAGCGGCTATCAGCGTGTCCATGCCTTTGTAACGTTCGGTGGCAAGCCAGCGGCCGACGGTTAGGACGACGCGGCCGGCGGGAAATTTTGCGGGCGGCGGAGTTTTCGAGGCGACGGGAAGAATGGCTTCGAATTCGGGATCGAGCGCCCAGGGCAGCACGCGCATGCGCTCGCGTTTTACTTTTTGCTGGGCGATGACGTGCTCGGCGGTGGATTGGCTGGGGGCGAGCACCAGATTGGAC
>DATCOK010000462.1:0-1746 GCA_036564765.1 Candidatus Acidiferrum sp.
CTACATAACTGTTCGAATGCCGGCTAGCGGCCATAGCGGCCGCCATATCCACAAGATGCATGACCTGGCCGCCCAACAATTTTCCCAATGGATTGGTTTGCGCCGGCAGCACCACTTCGGCCATCTCCGAACGCGACGCGCTGACCGGCTTGGGGGGCAACGTGGACTTCTGAACTTTGCTAACCGTGCTTTTTGGTAGCTTCATAATTCTCCGCATCCCGCTGCCGTTTCCCGCAGACGGGTCTGAAATGTTCGGAAGGTCTCCGTATACTACGTTAGAGCCCATGACAGACCAAAAGAAAAGCCGCAGGCAAGTGCTGGAGGAGTTCGTCGAAAAGGCGCCCAACGACGCGTTTTCGCGTTACGGGCTAGCGATGGAATGCATGAGCAGCGGCGACGCAGGTGCGGCCATTCGACAATTCGGATTGCTGCTTGAGAAAAATGCCGACTACGTTCCCGCGTACCTGATGTACGGCCAACTCCTTGCGCGCGAATCGCGCCGCGAAGAAGCCCGGCAGATACTTACGCAGGGCATGGCCGCCGCCGCAAGGAAGGGCGATTCGCACGCGGCGTCGGAGATGGAAGCGCTGCTGGCCGATCTCACCTGAAATTCGTGCCAGCCAAAAAGGTTTCCACTTCTCTGCACCATTTTTCGGCGTCTGCTATCATCACCTATGGGACCTATGCGGCCAGATCGCATTCCGCTGTTCCCCTTGAACGTCGTTCTCCTACCCGGCGCTGAACTCCCGCTGCATATCTTCGAACCGCGTTACCGTGCCATGGTCAACGAATGCCTGCGAGAACATTCCGACTTTGGCATGCTGCTGGCCATGCCGAACGGCGTAGCGCGCGTCGGCTGCACCGCGGAGATCATGGAAGTGCTGCAACGCTATCCCGATGGGCGAATGGATATTTTGACCGTAGGGCGCGTCCCCTTTCGCGCCACGGAGCTTTTCACCGAGAACCCGCTCCTTGAGGGACAGGTCGACTATCTGGAAGACCGGGAAATTTCGCCCGCCGCTGCTAAACCGGAGTTGATCGATCTTTACGAAACTTGCCACACGTTGATCTTTGGCGATTGCCCAAAGAATCTCGCCGAAGACGGCACTCAGCCATTTTCTTTTCTGGTCGCTGCAGCTTTGCCGCTGGATTTGATGTGGAAGCAGCAGATTCTGGAGTTGCGTTCGGAAACCGAGCGCCAAGAGCGCCTCGTGAGCTACCTTCGCGGGTGGGCGCCGCATCTACAGAAAGTAGGAACGCTGCGCGCCAAAACCGCGGGAAACGGGCAAGGCCTCAATTGAGGCGGGGCGTTAGTACTTTGCTTTTTGGCCGTAATTCGCACTCTTCAAAACCTATAAATAACAGCACCATAAATAAAACACAGTGAATGATTGGGGCCCCATGACTGCCACTACACCTTTAAAAGCTCACGGACAGCATCCCCGGCCGAGAACGCTGGGAGAGCTAAAACGCATCCCGGATTTTGATGCCGGCGGTGTATCGCGCTCCGTGAAAGACGAGATTCGCGGCAACTTGCTGCGCTTGATCGAACGCGGCGAGCCGCTGTTTCCGGGGATTCACGGCTACGAAGACACCGTCGTCCCGCAAATCATCAACGCCCTGCTGTCACGCCACAATTTTATTTTGCTGGGCTTGCGCGGACAGGCCAAGAGCCGCATCCTCCGCGGTTTGATCAACCTGCTGGATGCCGAAATCCCCGTGGTGGTCGGCTGTGAGATCAATGAC
>DATCOK010000463.1:0-4705 GCA_036564765.1 Candidatus Acidiferrum sp.
GCGCACGACGGCGACTGCTGAAACGTGGAGCTTCGGGCTCTGTGCAACGAGGTCCCGCGAACCCCGCCAGGCCCGGAAGGGAGCAACGGTACCGGGAATACCTCGGGTGCCGCAGATCACCCGAAGTTCCTCTTTTCAAACGGCTCTCGCAAACATTGATTTTTCGCAGCGCCTTTTAGCGGTGTCCTTTTTTTCAACAACCGTTTCGTTCCCGCGACCGGAGTACATCCCACACATGAGCTATCAAGTCATTGCCCGCAAGTGGCGCCCGCAGACATTTCAGGATCTGGTGGGACAGGAACATGTCACCGGAACGCTGAAGAACGCGATTGAGAAAGATCGCGTGGCACACGCGTATATTTTTTCCGGCGCGCGCGGCGTGGGGAAAACGACGGCGGCGCGCATTCTGGCCAAGGCCATGAACTGCGTGAACGGGCCGACCGCCGAGCCCTGCGGCATATGCGATTCGTGCCGCGAGATTGCGGCGGGGACTTCGCTGGACGTGATTGAGATTGACGCGGCATCGAACCGCGGCATCGATCAGATTCGCGAGTTGCGCGAGATGGTGCGGTATGCGCCGGCGGCTTCGCGCAGCAAGGTAGTGATTCTCGACGAAGCGCACATGCTGACGGGCGAAGCCTCGAACGCGCTGCTGAAAACCCTGGAAGAACCGCCGGACCGGGTGATCTTTGTGATGGCTACAACGCAGCCGGAGGATCTCGTCGATACCATCCGGTCGCGCTCGCAGCATTTTCATTTCCGGGCGTTGACCTTTGGGGAAATTACCGCGCGGCTCGAAGAAATTGCGCGTAAGGAGAATTTGCAAATCGACGCCGGAGCGCTGGCGGTCATCGCGCGCATGGCGGAAGGCAGCATGCGCGATGCGCTATCGCTGCTGGAACAGGCGCGAGCGTATTGCGGCGAAACGATCGCGAACGATGCGGTACGCGAACTGCTCGGTGTTGTGCCGGACGATGCGTTAGCCGAAATGGTGGCGGCGATTGCGGAAGGCTCGGCAGACCGCGCGCTGGGATTGATTCACACGTTTCAGAAAGAAGGGCGCAACCTGCAGCATTTTTGCCGGGAGGCCATCCGGCACATGCGCAATTTGCTGATCGCCAAAGTGTGCGGGGCGGATTCGGAGTTGATTGCGGCGACCTCGGACCAGCGCCCGGCGCTGGCGGAAGCCGCGGGACATTTCAGCGAAGAGGATTTGACGCGATTTTTTCAGATTTTATTGCAGACCGATGATGATTTGCGACGAAAACCGGATGCGCGGGTGCATCTGGAGATGGGGATGCTGCGGCTGATCAACGCGGCACGGTTGGCGCCGCTGGAAGAGCTGCTGACCGAGATTAAGACCGGGACGAGCGGCGGGTCGAACTCGACGCCGGGTCCGGCGCCGGTGCGACGGGCCGCTGCGGCTGGCGCGATTGCATCGATGAACGTAAGTACCGGGACGAGCGCGGCAGCGGTTCCACTTTCACCGTCATCCTTACCTTCGTTTAATGATGCGCAAAATGTTTCGAACATACCGGCGACCTTCAACAGCGCGCTCACAGCTTTGCATAGCGCCTCGGCCGCTTCAGTTGCGGTTGACCCGAAGGTTGCAGCGAAATTAGTTTCGGCTCCCCCATCTGCGACGGAAATTCCACCCAGCAATGGTGCGGCGGGAAATTCGGGCACGAATAATTCGGCGGCGACGAGCGCGGCTTCGAATGGCTCGGGTGCGACGAATGCTGTCGCCAGAACTTCCGCAACTGACAGTTCCGCAGCAAACGCTGAGACCGAAGAATCCGCGAAGAACGACGCGAGTCATCTGCGGCTCGAGGGAATTACCGCGGAGCAGGTGGAGCAGATCAAGGCGGCGGTGCAGGCGCAGCAGAAATTTCTTGGGGAGTTGCTGGAGCATGCGGCTGGTTGGGAGTTGGCGGGCGCCGAATTGAAGCTTTATTTCCCAGTGGCAAAAAAATATTTCGCCGAGATGATCGAAGGGCGCGACTCGCTGGAAAAGCTGCGTGGCACTTCGAGCAACGTGCTGGGCCGGCCGGTGCGCGTGTGTGCTAAACTCGAAACTGGTTCGAATCAAGCGGCGACGACGCGCGCGGCTTCGGACCTGCAAGAGTTGCGGGCCAAGTTCGAACGCGAACCGATGGTACGTTCGCTGATGCAGCGCTTCGGTGGAAAAATTTCCGAAGTGCGGCGGGCCCAAGAGGAATAACTGATGGAAGTCAATGCGCTCCAACAGATGCTGTCGAAGTTCCGGCAATTGCAGGACGACCTCCAGCGCCAGGTAAATTCGGTGAACGTGGAAGCTTCCGCAGGCGGCGGAATGGTCAACATAAAGATGAACGGGCAGAAGCAGATTGTAGAGATTCGCATCGAGCCGGAGGTTTTCGCGGGCAAGGATCAGGAGATGCTGCAGGATTTGGTACGCGCGGCGGTGAACGAAGCTTCGCGACGAGTGGATGATGAGTTGGCTAGCCAGATGAAAAACCTGGCAGGCAATGTTCCGGGAATGTCTGGATTGAAGATTCCCGGGTTGTTTTAGTTCCCTTCCGAAAACTTCCCCTTAAAGAAAATCGTTGGGCATCGATGTAGGCAAGAAGCCGGCCTGCCAGCTTGGAGTGCGTCGATGCTCACTTCGAGCAAGCGTGGCTATACACTTGGCGCGACGTCTTTGCGGTGAACAGGGGGACTGTGAATGAAGATTTCTCGACGTGACGTGACGAAAATTCTGTTGGCGGCTGCGGTCACGCCGCCAGGGCTGACCGCCAAAGCCGCTTCGCAAGCGACGGCGGTGAAAGTTTGGGATGTGGCCGTGATAGGCGCCGGCGTGTTTGGAGCTTGGTCCGCCTGCTGGTTGCGCAAGGCGGGGCTGCAGGTGATCCTGCTTGACGCCTACGGTGCAGCCAACAGCCGCTCCAGTTCCGGAGGCGAATCGCGGATCATTCGCACCGCCTATGGCGAGGACGATTTCTACAGCCGGTGGGCTGTGCGCTCGCTTCCGCAATGGAAGGAGCTGGCGGCGCGCAGTGGACAGGAGATTTTTCACGAGACCGGCGTGCTCTCGTTCTCGGACGACAGCACCGATTTTATAGCCCAGAGTGCGCGCAGCCTGGAACGGCTGGGTATTGTGCACGAACGTCTCGGCGCGGCGGAGTTGGCCAAACGGTTCCCGCAATTCGGGCTCAAAGGTAACGAAGCTGGAATTCTTGAGCCACGCAGTGGCGCGCTCATGGCCCGGCGCGGAGTGCAACTGTTAGTGGAAGAGTTGGTGCGGCAAGGAGTCGAATATCGGGTGGCCGCGGCTGTTCCGCCTTCCTCGAAAGGGCGCGCGCGTTCGATCACGACCACGGGAAACGAGACCGTCTCCGCTGGCACGTTCGTCTTCGCCTGCGGCCCATGGCTGCCCAAAGTTTTCCCCGATCTGCTGGGCAGTTTCATCAAGCCGGAACGCGCCGAGGTTTTCTTCCTGGGCGTAGCGCCCGGCGACGCGCGATTTTCCTCGCCGCAAATGCCCACGTGGATCTACAAGAGCAAAGAGGTGGAAGCCTACGGTATGCCGGTGCTGGAGAATCGCGGTTTCAAGATAGCGGTGGACAAGCTGTCGTTGCCGGCTGACCCGGATACGATGGACCGCGAACCGACTTCGCCCTACCGCGTGCAGCTCCGCGCCTTCGTAGCCGAGCGCTTCCCCGCTTTGAAGGATGCGCCAGTAGTCGAAACGCGGGTCTGTCAGTACGAAAATACCGAAAGCTTCAACTACTTAGTCGACCGTCACCCGGAGATGGAGAACGTCTGGATCGTAGGCGGAGGCTCGGGACACGGCTTCAAGAATGGTCCCGCGATGGGCCAATACGTAGCCAGCGTGGTGGCCCAGGGTGCAACGCCTGAGAAGCTGTTCACGCTGCATTACAAAGCAAAGCCCGGCCACCACGTGGAATAGTCAACGGCTCGCATCTAACCCTGCCTCAGTCTCCATAATTGGCCGCGGCGAATCTACAGAGTTATCCGTATTCCGCTTAGGGTTAATGCAGAGGATAGTTTCGAGCCATGATGAAGCGCGTATTGATTGCGGACGACAATGTCTATGTGCGTGACCTGGTCCATACGTTCCTGAAGGGAGCGCCCGACATCCTGGTGTGCGGCGAGGCCACCAGCGGGGCGGAAGCTATCGAAAAAGCTAAGGAGCTGCAAGCGGACGTAGTTCTGCTGGACCTCTCCATGCCCAGCATGAATGGCGTGGAGGCCGCTTCGATCCTGAAGAGAACCGTGCCGGGCGTGCGCGTGGTGATGTTCACGCTGTACTCCGACAATATCCCCAAGAACGCCATCTCCGAGATGGGCGTGGACGTAGTGCTCTCGAAGACTGACGGGATCGCCCATTTAGTGGACTCGATCAATGCGGCTTATGAGGCTGGCGATGGCGGCCGCGCTGGTTTGAATCCTGCCTGATACATTCTTGTTTCGGTGGCCCTAATTCTCGGCAACTTCCCGCGTATCTGTGCTGGGAACTTCGCGGCCTGCACCGCGCTTCACCGCAAATCAAACCTACAATTTGAAACCAAGAAAAATAATATGGCGGGCGCGGGTGTTTGCGCGAACTCGTACCCGTTCGGCCCGGGCGTCGAAGCCTGCGCCGCGCAGTCGCTCTTCGAATTTTGCATCATTTTTCACCGCCCACACTGCCAGTACTCCGCGC
>DATCOK010000464.1:0-2998 GCA_036564765.1 Candidatus Acidiferrum sp.
GCGCATTACCGTAAGCAGCAGGAATCCGTCGGCGTAATCGCTGTGGATCCCACCAGTCCGTACTCAGGAGGCGCGATTCTCGGCGACCGCATCCGCATGCAGGGGCACGCTGCGGACAATGGGGTGTTCATTCGTTCCATGGCCACGCGGGGATTTCTGGGCGGGTTGTCGCGCAGCACGTCGGAAACGGCTCTGCTTCTGGACGCTGCGGGCAAGCGGCAAATTCTGATCGAGACCGTCGGTGTTGGCCAGGATGAGATCGACATTGTGCGCCTGGCCGATTGCGTCATTGTGGTGGTGGTTCCAGGCCTCGGCGACGACATTCAGAACATGAAGGCCGGCCTGATGGAGATCGCCGACATCTTCGTGGTCAATAAGAGCGACCGCGAAGGCGCGGAGCGCGTAGAGCAACAGTTGCACGCCATGCTTTCGCTGGTGATGCCGCAGCATGATTGGCATCCGCCGGTGGTGCGTACGGTGGCGTCCGAGAATCGCGGCATCGATGCACTGGCGGAGACGATTGCCAGATTCCGTGCACATTTCGCGGCGCGCCCGGAACGCCAAAAAAAACACGTCGAGCATTGGAAGAACCGGCTCATGGAGTTGCTGGAATCGCGCCTGCTCGAACAAGCCATCGGCGGAGATGCGGGAGCAGCGCAGTTGACCAAACTGGCCACCGACGTTTCCGAGCGACGCATGGATCCCTTCACCGCGGTCAACGAAATTCTCACGCGGAGCGGTCTCCAAGTCGGAGGCCGGCGGTAATGCATTTCGGCGAAATCGAAGTACTGCCAATTCACGCCGGTAATTTTTACCTCGACGGCGGCGCCATGTTTGGTGTGGTGCCGAAAACGTTGTGGGAGAAGAAAGCCCTCGCCGACGATCGCAATCGCATTCGGCTTGCGGCCAATTCGCTGCTGGTCCGCGCCCATGGCAAAAATATCCTGGTAGAAACCGGCAACGGCACGAAGTGGGAGTCTAAGCTGCGAAATATTTACGGCATCCAGGATGGTGATCCGCTCACGAATTCGTTGAGTCGCGAGGGCGTCACCCCGGACAGAATCGATATGGTCGTCAACACGCATTTGCATTTTGACCATGCCGGAGGAAACACGCGGCCAGAGAATGGTCGAGATGTGCCCGCTTTTCCCAGCGCGCAATACGTTGTGCAGCGCGCTGAACTGCAGCACGCTTTGCAACCTACGGAGCGCGATCGCGCGAGTTACTTTCCCGATCGCTTCGCGCCCATAACAGAAGCGGGCCAGTGGCGGCTGGTGGAAGGCGATGTGGACATTTTTCCCGGTATTTCCGTAGTGCGCATACCGGGCCACAACGCCGACATTCAAGCGGTCAAAATTTCGGGCGGCGGGCGCACTCTGATCTACGTGGCGGATATGCTGCCCACGCGCCACCATTTGCCGCTGGTGTGGATGCCGGGCTACGACCTGTATCCGCTGCAGACGCTCGAGACTAAGCGCCTGCGCATCGCGGAGATTGTTAAAGAACAATTCGTGGTGGCTTTTGGGCACGATCCCGACGTTCCCGCAGCCACATTGCACGAACAGAACGGAAAGATCGAATTCGAGCCCGTGGACCTGAGTCAATAAACAAGGAGAGATATTCGCATGGCGGCAGCACAACGCAAGGCGTCGACGGGCACAAGAAAATCTCGAGACACGCGGCAGGCCACGGTCGGAATTATCGGCGGCAGCGGCTTATACCAAATGCCGGGTTTACTAGGCCCGCGCGAAGTGAAAATCCGTACGACGTTTGGTGATCCCTCCGAGGCGTTCGTACTCGGCACGCTGGAAGGGAAGCGCGTGGCCTTTCTGGCGCGCCACGGGCGCGGCCACCGCATTTTGCCCGGCGAAATCAACTACCGCGCCAACATCTATGCCATGAAGCTGCTGGGTGTGGAGCGCATCCTCTCCGTAAGCGCGGTGGGTTCGCTGCGGGAAGAGCTGCGGCCTGGAGAATTTCTGGTGCCCGACCAGTTCGTGGACCGCACGCGGAATCGCGTCTCAACTTTTTTCGGCAACGGACTTGTAGCGCATGTTTCCTTCGCGCATCCGACCTGCGAGCAGGTCTCGGCGATGCTGGCGGACGCGAGCGTGCATTGTGCCGTCAAAGTTCACCGCCGGGGGACGTACATCTGCATGGAAGGGCCACAATTCTCAACGCTAGCGGAAGCTAATATGCACCGGCAACTGCATTTCGAAGTGATCGGCATGACCAACGTGACGGAAGCGAAGCTGGCGCGCGAAGCGGAGATTTGCTACGGAGCGATTTCCATGATCACCGACTACGACTGTTGGCATCCCGAGCATGAATCGGTCACTGCTTCGCAGATTATCGCTACCCTGCATCAGAACGCGGAGAACGCTCAGCGGGTGGTGCGCGAAGCGGTGCGCGCGCTGCCGGAGGATCGTTCCTGTAAATGCGGAGCGGCTCTGAAAAATGCGCTTATCACCGACATGAAACTGGTGCCCGCAGCTACCAAGCGGCGCCTTGCGGCCATTCTTAAAAAATATCTCTAGGAGAAAACTGTGTCCTTACTGGTCGTCGGCTCGGTGGCATTCGATTGTCTGGAAAGTCCCTACGGCAAAGTGGAGCGCGCGCTGGGAGGCGCGGCTACTTATTTCGCCGTGGCCGCCAGCCATTTCACGCATGTAAATCTGGTGGGCATCGTCGGCGATGATTTCACTTCGCGCGACGCGGACATTTTTCGCGGCCGCACCATCGACACGGAAGGGCTGGAGCGCGCCGCGGGCAAAACCTTTTTCTGGTCGGGCGTTTATTCGGAAAATCTCAACGAACGCACCACGTTGGTTACCCATCTCAACGTTTTCGCCGACTTCAAGCCCAAGCTACCGGAAAAATACCGCCAATCGAAATACGTTTTTCTGGCCAACATTGCGCCGGACCTGCAGGGCGACGTGCTGCATCAGGTCACGAAGCGGCCCAAGGTGGTGGCCCTCGACACCATGAACTACTGGAT
>DATCOK010000465.1:0-1698 GCA_036564765.1 Candidatus Acidiferrum sp.
GTTCCGCCCACCGCGCCGCTGCGTTCGACGCCTGCCGTTATGCCATCGATACCCTCAAGCGCACCGTGCCCATCTGGAAAAAAGAATATTTCGAGGACGGCTCCGTCTGGG
Organism: Candidatus Acidiferrum sp.; assembly: GCA_036564765.1. Lineage (GTDB taxonomy): Bacteria > Acidobacteriota > Terriglobia > Acidiferrales > UBA7541 > Acidiferrum. The sequence continues at coordinate 112 of DATCOK010000465.1, forward strand.
CCGATGGTGAACTCCCGCCCACGCCCTCAGCGGCCGCTCCGGCGACTCCCGCGCCCGAAAGCGCATCTTAACTCCCCATGGGTTGCCGCCCGCTTCGAGCGAAAAAAATGGCTCTGCTATTGGTCACTGCGCTGCTGAGCGCTGCTTCCGCAGCAGCGCAGGACAGCTCGGATCGCCCTCCTTGGGCGCGCAAATCCAAATCAAAACCCAGCAGCAACTCCACCAACAACACGCCCGACAAGTCTTATCCCGCCCCCGTCAACAAAGATGGCACCGACACCAATACGCCGGCCGATGCCGACGACCCGGTGCAGCGTACCCGCATTCGTGTCAGCGTCAATCTCGTCAACGTGCTCGTCAGCGTCGTGGATGATAACAACCGGCCCGCTCCGGATTTACCCGTGGAGGCCTTTAAGATTTTCGAGGAAGGCGTCGAACAAAAAATCGAAATCTTCGAATCCGAAACCAAGCAGCCGCTCGACATCGTGCTGATGATCGATTCCAGCCTCAGCGCCCACAAGGAAATTACCTTCGAGCAGCAAGCCGCAGAACATTTCATCGCCCAGGTGCTGCGCCCCGACGACCGCCTCGCGGTCTACGCTTTCGACGAAGGTGTTACGCAACTCGCGAATTTCTCAGAAAACGTCGCCTCGCTGCAAAGCGCGGTGCGCCGGATCCCCGCCGGCGCCGGCACCTCAATCTACGACGCCGTACTGCTGGGCTCCAAGGCTCTCGAGCGCCGCGCTGAAGATCGCCGCCGCGTCATCATCCTGGTCACCGATGGCGGCGAAACCACCAGTCGCGCCGACTTCGAAGCCGCTCGCAAAGAGGCGGTCCGCGCCAACTCCCTGCTCTACAGCATCATCGTGCGCCCGGTGAAAAACGAGAGTGGCCGCAACACTGCCGGCGAACACGCCATCGAGACCATCACCGACACCACCGGCGGCGCCATTTTCTTCCCGGACAGTCCCCAGGATTTGGACATCATCTTCGACCGCATCGATCGCGAACTGCGCACCCAATACCGCCTGGGCTACTATCCCAATCCGCGTGGCCCAGCCAACACCTACCGTAGTATTCAGGTCAAAGTACTCGACAACTACAAAGTTCGCCATCGCAAAACCTATCTGACCGGCCCACAGTAGTTTTTTTTGTTTCCCTTGGACAAAATTTTTTCAGCGCGGATGGTAAAGTAGGAATTGTGCTGCGAAACATCTGCCGCCATGACTAAATGCCCACCAATTTCCTCGAACCTGCCATCACCATCGCTCGTGAAGCCGGCCAGGTCCTTCGCGAAGAATTCACCCGTCCGGTCAATATCAGTTACAAAGGCGACGAAGTCGACCTCGTCACCCAAGCCGACAAACGCTCCGAATCCGTCATCGTGGCCCGCCTCACGTCTCTATTCCCCGATCACTCCATCGCCGCCGAAGAAGGCACCGGCCACGAAACCATTTCCGGCTCGGGATATCGCTGGCACGTCGACCCCCTCGACGGCACCACCAACTTCGCGCATGGCTACCCCTGCTTCTGTGTTTCCATTGCGCTCACGAAAAATAATCTCCTGGAAACTGCGGTGGTCTACAA
>DATCOK010000466.1:0-2709 GCA_036564765.1 Candidatus Acidiferrum sp.
CCCTTTGGCGTTGATTTTTTTGGCCAAGCGAAGTTAAAAACTCGTCGTCACTCATTCTTCCCAACTCCCGTGACCCGTGTCCCGTCAAATTTCGTAAACGAAAATCCCGCGAACGATTCATTCCAGCAATGCGCCATATCGCGCATCATGGAAATCGCCACCGCTTCACCCAGTACCACCGAATCCACATAGTCGTACCGCCAATGCACGGCCGCGTGACTCCGCCCGATCGCGATATTCGCGGCTAATTTATTCATCTCGCCGCCAATCGTCATCTGCACGGAGTCCGCCCCGCCGTACGGCACCAGCGAAAATCCATCTTCTGTCGGCTGCACGACCTGCAGTCCGGGCACGCCCGCAATCGGCGCCAGATCGTCGAACCACGCCTTCACGATCGTCGAGCAAGCCCCCGCCACCGTCGCGTGCCCAGATCCATACGACGGATGCAGCGGACAACCTTCCGGAAACGCGTGCGGCAAAAAGTACGAGCCATTCTTCGCAAAGGTCCTCGCCACCGCTTCCGAATTCAGCACATCCGCATGCAGCGAATAATTCGCTTGGCGCGTCTTGGTCATGTGCACCAATCCGCCGAATTCTTCCGGCCGCAGGTGCCGGTGCACGAACCACTTCATGTACCACACCGCTTTCAACGCGCGCTGCGACACTTCCGCCACCAGGGTCTTCAGATGCGGCGAACCAAACGTCCCGAATCCCGTCTGCGTGCGCGAATTCGCGTACGGATGATTGGCGTCGAGCGGAGCGGCGCGATCCACCAGCAGCAAACACGCATTGAAATACGCCTCAAACAGAACGTCGATGTGCACGTACGCGCCCAGCCCGCGGCCGTTGCGTATGTGCTGCGGATTCGCATCAATCTGATTCTGCGCGAACGGTCCCTGCCCGTTCTGCACCGCGAGCCACGAAGCCTGATCCGTCATGTAATCGATATTCGGAACGTAGGTGGTGAATCGCTGATCGACGGGAATAGCCCCGTAGCTGAACGGCTGCAGGAGAAACTGTGAAATATAGGGGCCGACCAAATCTCCGGCCGTAAAGCCACGAAAAAGATTTTGCGGCGTAACCGGCCGTGGCCCATGAAACGCCGCCAGCGCGTTCAACTCCGCGATAGCCGCTTGCGTGAGCGGCTCGCTGCCGTACTGAGAAAAATTAATATCGCGGCACAGCCCCATCCAGTAGTTTTCCACCGCCACGTCGGCGAGCTCGCGGCTCGCCACGGAAGGCGGCGTGCCAATCGCCAGCGCGTGCGAATCCGCTCCTTCCAGGTCAAACGCCAGTCCCGCCTGCGGATCCACCAGCAAACTGCTGCCGCCCATCTGTATCTGTTCGAACGCCCGCGGATCGCCGGACGTCACCGCGTGAATCAGGCTCGCATAAGAAGCTCCTTCCACTTCTCCAATGCCGTTGTGCACCAGCCCCTTCGAATAGTTGCCGATGCGATTCCCAAACCGTGCTTCGTCTCCGTTGCTGATCTGGGTAGGGGTCGGCAGATTCAATTCCGCCTGCGCCGCCGCCACGCGATTGGTAAAACATTTCGCCGCCCGCTGCCGCGCGGAATTACCGGTCGAAGTCGGCGGCGGTTGCTGCGCCGCGGCAGCGCTCGCCAGCGGCGCGGCCAACGCTGCACTGGACGCCAGCGTCGCCGCTGTCGCACCCACTTGTCCAAGGAACGCCCGCCGCGTCGAGCGCTTCCCACTGTCCGCGGCGAATTTAGCGCGTTCGTTGCTCTGTGCGGAAGAACCTGCGACGCACGACCCCGTATTGGACTCGCTCATTTCGTCTCTCCTGAAACATCTCGTGGCCGTTTAGGTCATCCCTTGATAACACTCCCGGTTTTCACAACGAACGAAGAAACGCATTTACCAACTGCTTCTGCGCCGGGGTCAAAGCCCCGTATTGCTGCGCCTGCGCCGCCGCCTCATGCGCGTGCTTCTGAATCGCGTCTTCCAAAGTCACCGCCGATCCGTCGTGCAGCAACTGCGTGCGGGTCCGCAATCCCCACAGCGGCGCGGTCCGAATTTTGTATGCCGTGTCTGCCGGTCCATTCTGTTGAATGCCGTCACCCGTCCCGATATTGTGCAGTAGAAAATCGCCGAAGGGATGGAACTGTTTCCCGCCGAGCGCCGGAGGAACGGTGTACGCTCCGCCATGAATCACCGTGCCGGCCGGCGCGGTCACTAGCGTCGCGACGTGGCACGAAGCACAACCGATCGCCTGAAAAATTGCCTGTCCCTGGTTCACCGCCGCGGTGATCGGCCCGCGCGGTGGAACTTTCGTGGCGCGCATGAACGTGGCCAGGCTTCCGAGATCGCGATCGACATCATTCGGATGCGGAACCCCGGGTGGCTCGCAAACCGTGGTGACCTCGTCGGGGAAAAGTTCATTGGTGATGCCCATTTCGTTCAGGTACGCATCGCCGGCAAAGCTCAGCAAGCTCGCGTGCTGATTTTTCCAGCCGAAGCGGCCCACTTCCAAGGTGTTGGGCGTTTCGAGCACCGGAACGGTAAAAGCTTCGCCGCCATTTAGTTTCGCAAGCGCCAGAAACGTGACATCCGGTACCGCTTCGACGAAGCCATCTCCGAGCACGCTCAGCGAAATGCGGCCCGCGCGTGTATTGTCCGCGGAGGTGTCATGCGATTGCGCTTCGGCGCAGATCGCACGCTGATTGATCAGCGAGCGGTCCGGCAGCTG
>DATCOK010000467.1:0-1722 GCA_036564765.1 Candidatus Acidiferrum sp.
GGCCAACACCATCACGCCAAGCTCAAAAAACTTTGTACCGATGGCTACGGTGCGCTTGCTAAACCTGTCGGCCAGAAAGCCGCCGGTCATCGAGAACAAAATAAATGGCAACGCGAAGAGCGTTCCTACAACCAGGACCAGGCGATCACGGTCGGCCGTCTCCATGGCCGTGCCAAGAATGATGAAAATCACCAGGTTTTTCAGTCCGGTTTCATTGAGCGCGCCTTGGAATTGCGCGACTACCAACGACCAAAAACCGCGGCGGTGGTACGGATGCGGCGCAGGTTGCACGCGGTCTTCCGCGATCGCGGCCGGAGACCCGGCCGCCGTTTCAACAGCACCTTGATTCATCGGAATCGCCTCAAGGGATGACTCCCAAGCCCCTTTATATTGTCACGATGATGGCGCAGCGGACGGCATTCGCTCCCATTGCGTTACTCCCTGTGCCAATCGGATGGAAGGCGTTCTTCCGCGCATCGCAAGACGCCGGGAGTAACGGCTCCTCCGCTGTACTTACGAACAGGTGACTTCTTGAAGCCCGTCCAGACCTCGCCGGTGGCTTCCGCACAACGCTCACACGCTAACCTCGTAAGGTTAGGAAACCCCCATGGCCCCAGCAATGACCCGCTCGAGCAGCACGTTGCTTGTCAATCGGTTGACCACTATGTTTTCTAGACCTTACTCGCGGATTTCTCTGTCGGCACTCGTCATTTTTCTGGCCGTTTCGCTATTTCCCTGGCAGGCGCTCGTCGCGGCCCAGACTTCCTCGGAAAAATCGCTTCTGCTGACGCGGGACGACGGGCTCGCTATCGTCGATACCATTTCCGAACCACGTCAGACGTTGCGCAAACGCGGAGCCAAGCCGGACTGCTCACACCTCGTCAACGCCATTTACAATCAGGCGGGCTTTCCTTACCCGTATGCCAAGTCCGCTGATTTGTATCGCGGCGAGCCCAATTTTATTCGCGTCAACGCGCCGCAGCCCGGCGATCTGATCGTGTGGCGCGGGCATGTCGGACTGGTGACGGATCCACGCGCGCACCTCTTTTATAGTTCGCTGCGCTCCGGGCTCGAAACGGAAGACTACACTTCGCCGTACTGGCGCCGAAAAGGCATCCCGCGTTTTTATCGCTATCGCGTTGCTATTGACGGCCGCTATCTCACCGCACGCCAGACAGACGCCCATCGCACCCAGGAAAGCGACGCCTACCAAAGCCGCCAAGCGAGCCACTTGAATGCTCCGCGCGTCGTGACCGTGAACCAAAGTTCCACGGAAGAACTTGCCGCGTCGGATAGCAACGAAACTGCCGCATTTCCGGAGTCTTCTGCAACTCGCGACACACGGTCTGACAACTCTTCAACCAGCCGTCAGCGCGTAAACACGGCGGCGGTGAACCCCACAGTTCCTGCGAATGTTCTACTGCCCACCGGCCGCGACAAACCTACCCTCCACCAGGTGGACGAGGCCATTTCCCGCTTTCATCAAGCCGTAGTTGAGGCCGTTGACGCAGAGACGCTTCTGCGCTCGCGTTCTCCAATCATTTTCATCAAGCAACTCCAGGTTGAGCGGCTCGAATTCAAAGGCAAAAAAGGTTATGTCTTCCTGACCATCGATTCCGAAGCTGCGCTTAGCCACGGCGCTGTCGACAAATCTCCGCGCCACGAGCAACAGCGTTGGGAACTGGCGCGCAACAAATCCGGTTGGATTCTGACGCCGCCCGC